>CAYWAG010000109.1:0-5812 GCA_964455925.1 uncultured Verrucomicrobiales bacterium
CTCGTATTTTTTCTATCCGCAGATTACGCAGATGAACGCAGATAAGGTCGAATTTAACCAACGCAAAGTTTCTAAATATGTAACTCTTCAGGCAATGTGGCAGGATATGATGAAATGCATAGGAGTTCATTACTCACCCGTCTATTTTTGGAGGTTTTTATAATCTGCGTCTATCTGCGAAATCTGCGGATAGAAAATATCGTGTAGTGTGAAAACGGTTAGATGTCCTTGAGGGCCTCAATGGGGCTGAGGTTGGCGCTCTTTATGGCGGGGTAGCTGCCAAAGATGATGCCGGTGAGGCCGCTGATGATAAAGGCGAGGAGGACGGAGAAGGGGGTGACCTGGGTGGCAATGCCGGTGGTAGCGGTGATGAGCAGGGGGAGGAGGATGCCGAGGAGGACCCCGGCGAGCCCGCCAATGAGGGAGAGGACGGTGGCCTCGCTCATGAACTGAATGACGATGTCGCGCTTTTGGGCCCCGATGGCACGGCGGAGGCCGATCTCCTTAGTGCGCTCAGAGACGGTGGCGAGCATGATGTTCATGATGCCGATCCCGCCTACGAGGAGGGAGATGCCTGCGATGGAGCCTAGGAGGATGCTGAACATGCGCTTAGTCTCGGCGGCTTGCTCTAGGAGCTTAATGGGGACTTGGATCTCGTAGTCCGTGACATTGGGGTGCCCGTGCGCCATGATGCGGAGGAGCTGCTGGTAGGCGCGGTAGACGGACTGGACATCATGCAGACTGATGACCAGGCGGTGGACATTGACGTTCTCTGAGAGGTAGCTGCCCCCGCTGAGCTGGAAGGAGAGTTCTCCGTAGTTCGCCCGGGCGGTGGTAAAGGGAAGGTAGAGCTGGTAGCTGGCGAACTGGTCTGAGCTGGGGGGGACCTGGGTGACACCGACAACTTGGTAGTGGGTGTTACGGTAGCTGACCTTGTGGTCGAGCGGGTTCTGGTAGGGGAAGAGGTGGCGGGCGAGGGCACCGTCTATGATGCAGACGTTGGACTGCTGCTGGAGGTCCATCTCGCACAGGCTGCGCCCGGCACTGATGGTGAGGGGGGAGGCGTCTAGGAGGCTGGCGTCGGTGCAGATGACTTGGGCGTCGGCTTTTTGGGTTTGGAAGCGGACCTCACCGGTGTAGAGACGCTGGCGCGTGAGGCTCTTGCGCTCTGTGATGGTGCTCTCTATACGGCTGACGTCGGCGTAGGTGATGCCGTAGGAGGAGGTGGAAAAGGCGCGCTTTGTATCAGAGTCGTCGGTTGGCTCCTCCTTCTTAACACTGGTGACGATGATGTTAGTGCTACCGAGCTTACGGATGCCTTCCTGCGCGGCTTGCGAGGCTCCCTCTCCGACGGCGAGCATGGTAATGACGGAGGCGACCCCAAAGATAATGCCCAGAATAGTCAGGCTGGAGCGCAGCTTATGCAGGGCTAGGCTCCGTAGTGCCAGGATGAGGGTAGAGAGGAGTTTGTCCGCGGTCATGGGTTTTAGGTTTTAGGTGGCTTTAACATCTGCTAACTGTCAGCTACTAACTGTCAGCTTTGAGTATCGGAGTGGAGGTGCCCGTCTTTCATGACTACTACGCGGTGGGCGCGCTCTCCTACGATGTCCTCGTGGGTGACGACGATGATGGTTTTCCCCTGTTGGTGGAGCTGGTCAAAGACGTCGAGAATCTCTTGCTCGGTCTGGGTGTCGAGGTTGCCTGTGGGTTCATCTGCGAGGAGGATGAGGGGATCGTTAATCAGGGAGCGCGCGATGGCGACGCGCTGCTGCTGCCCGCCAGAGAGCTCAAAGGGGCGGTGGTCCATCCGATCGCCCAGCCCGACCATGGTGGCGAGGTCGATGGCTTTTTGGTGACTACTGGCGGCATCGACATCGGGCTGGTAGAGGAGGGGGAGCTTAATGTTCTCTAGCACGGTGAGCTGGGGCAGGAGATTATAGGACTGAAAGACGAACCCGATCTTCTTCCCCCGCAGGGTGGAGAGGGTGTCGTCATCAAGGGTGGAGGTGTCGCTCCCATCGATGTGGTAGGTGCCTGCGGTGGGGAGGTCTAGACAGCCCAGGAGGTTCAGCAGGGTGGACTTACCCGAGCCGGATGCCCCCATGATGGCGAGGTATTCGCCGGACTGGATGTGGAGGTCTAGCCCGCGGAGGGCGTGCACGGTTTGGTCTCCGATCTGGAAGCGCTTTTGGAGGTTTTGCAGCTGGATCATGGGGGGGACAGGTTAGTGGGTGCTGTCGGTTGAGGATGGGGTCTGGCTGTCGGGTTCCTCTAGGGCGGGGATGGCATCGGCGGCGGGGTCTGTGATGAGCACCTCGTCCTGCGCGGTAATGCCAGAGAGGATCTGCATGAAGTTCGTGTTCATCTTACCGATCTCTACGGTCTGCGCCTCGTAGGCGTTCTTACCGGTGCGCTTATAGACGATCTGGTCGCCCTGGATGGTGTGGACGGACTGGATGGGGACGTAGAGGGTGTCCTGCAGGTGGTCTAGAAGGATCTCGGCACTGGCTGAGATTTGGGGCTTAATGTCGGCGGGGAGTTCGGTGTCCTCCACGTCGATGGTGACCTTATACTTTTGCACGCTGTTGCTGAGCCAGTTGTTAGACCGGGTGGGGAGGAGGGCGATGTGGCTAACCTTACCAGAGAACGAGGCGTCCTGGATGGAGTCTATGGTAACGATCGCCTCCTGCCCTACGGCGAGGGCGCTGATGAATGCCTCTGGCACGGAGATATCGACCTTCATGTCATCCATCTTAGGGATGCGCATGAGGGTTTGCCCCCGCATGACGGGCTGCCCTTGTTCGATGCGGCGGTTCCGCTCATTCGGGTAGAGGACGTAGCCCTCTACCTCGGAGTGGATGGTAGTGAGGGGGAGGAGGGTGCTGATCTCCTCCAGCTTATCTACCGCCTTTTGGTATGCCTTCTGGGCGGCGGCCTGCTTAGCCTTGGCGCGGCTGACCTTGTTCTCGCCCTCGGCGATAGTGCGGGTGAGCTTGTTCTGTGCGTTGGTGACGTTATTACGGAGGCGTTTCTCTGACTTAGGCAGGTCAAACTGCTGGAGGATTTGGAGCGTGAGCTCGGCAGTGGCGACCTGCTTCCGCTTACTAGAGAGGTCTAGCCGGTCGCGCTCTACCTTACTGCTGGTCTCAAACCCCTTGGACTCTAGCATGACGCTGGCGTCGTAGGATTGCTGCGCGAGGTTGAGCTGGTCCTTAGCGGTCTCGATCTTAGTCTCTGCCGCCTCTACCTGGCGGCGCTTGTCTAGGCTCAGGAACTTATCGAGCTCCATCTGCGCAAAGGTAATGTTCTCCTCCGCCTGGCTGACGGAACTCTCGACCTCGCTCTGTGTGATCTCGAGGCTCTTTTGGCTCTCGGTCAGGGCTAGAGCCTTGCCCTCGGCGATGGATTCGGCAGTTTCGTAGCTCTCCTGTAGGGGCTGGGAGTCTAGCTCGATCAGGAAGTCGCCTTCCTTTACATAGCTGCCATCGGGGATGACGTTGAGAATGTTGAGCGAGCGGGTGTCGATCTGATTCTTAATGGTGATCTCCTCCATCGCATTCAGCGTGCCGCCTTCCTTTAGGCTGAGCTGGAGGTCGCCCTGCGTGACAGGCGCGAAGACGGGCTGCTGCTGGGGATCATCACTGCCTGAGCGCGTGAGGAGGTAGCCGAGACCTGCGATGAGGAGGACGGCGGTGATAATGAGGAGGGGTTTCTTCATGTAAGGAGGGGGTGGGGAAATGCGTTAGGTGACGGGGGAGAGGCGGGATATGAATACGGATTACTTCAGCCAGAATTTGCGTTGCTCGACATTGAGCATTCCGATGTCTTCATACAGGCGGAGGCGGCTCTCCTGGTAGTTAATGAGGGCGGAGGTCACGGCGTTTTGGGCGGCGATGAGGGCGTCCTGTGATTCACTGAGGCGGCGGAAGATGAGCGTACCCATGCGGAGGCGGAGCTCGTTCTCCTCTACGCGGCGTTGCGCCAGGGCGAGGGCACCGAGCTGGATCTCGTAGTTGGAGCGGTATTGGTCGAGCTCACGGTAGCGGCGTTGGACGAGGTTCTTGAGTTCATCATGGCGCTGGCTCAGGCGTCTGGCACGGGCGTCAAAGCTGATGAGCGCGCGGCGGTAGCTACTGCGCTGGCTCTTTCGGTTAACCGGGAGGTCCAGCTGCAGCCCGATCCGGGTGCTGAGGTCATCGAAGTTAAACTTATGCCAACGGTCGCCACTGTCGTTCAGGCTCATATTCGTGACGAAGTTCAGCTGTGTGCCCAGGCGGTCTGCCGCGATGATGACATCGCGGCGGACGTCCTCAAACTGGTCGATCTCGTTAAGCAACGCGGTGCGGTGTTGCAGGGCGTGCTGGTATGCCTGCTGCTCACTGTATGCGATGCGGAGGAGACCGGCATTAACAATGGCATCTAGCTCCTGGGGCACGAGGTTAAGGTGCGTGCTGGAGGGCATGCCCAGCTTAATCTTAAAGCTGTCCAGCGCATTAGCGTAGCTAGACTGGGCACTAATGTGAGAGGTCTCGGCACGGAGCATGTTTTGCTTAGCATCAGCGACCTCGGAGGGCTTAGCGCGGTCAATGGCGCGGGCCTGGAGGTATTCGTAGTTCGCCTTACGGGACTGGAGGTTCTTATATTGGTTCTTGATGCGCTCCTCCAGCTGCAGGAGCTGCAGGTAGTCCAGGACGATCTCCCGTGAGAAGCTCTGCTGGTAGGTGGAGAAGTTCCGCACCTCGTAGATGACGTTGCGGTAGGACTGTGTCAGCTGCTCTGCGGCGATCTCGGATCCGCGCCCCCGGAGGAGGGGCTGCATGATGTTAAAGCTGATCAGCGAGGTAATAGAGTCTGTGCCGTTACCGGTGAAGTAGGTCAGCAGGTCGTTAGCAAGACTGACACTGAGGTTAGCGCCGCCCTTCAGGAGCTTAGAGAGACTGTTGGTGCCGCCGACGTTAAGGGACTCTACGCCAGAGGCGCGCTTGTTATGGGTTGCCCCCCAGCTACTGGAGGGCGTGAGGGCGTAGTTATCCTGGGCATCACTGAGGCTGAGGGCGCTGAGGTAGAGGGACTCCTTCTCGCTCTGATACGTCCGGCTGTGGGTGACGGCGTAGTCGAGGGCTTGTTGCAGGGAGAGGGTGATCTCGCCGGTGGTGTTACTCTTACGCAGGATGGAGGCGTTCGTCACCTCTGATAGCGGGAGCTTACTGTTAGGCTGATCAATGGTGAACCCCGCCTTCCGCGCGCCAAAGACCTCCTCCTGCACTCCGCCGAGGATCTCGTAGACCTTTTTATCGGCACGAGCACGGTGCGCATCTGGTGAGGCACAGCCCATCAGGAGAAAGAGGCTGCAGAGGGAGAACGTAATAAGCGGGGCGAAAGAAAACATAAGATTAAGAGGAACGAGGCATCATCGGCGGCGGCAGAGCCACTCGGTTCTTAATCTTAATACGCGACAATATGAAGTATTTTATCAAACTGCGTAATTTTATAGGCTATTTTTTATGCTCGCGATATTTTGGAGCGACCAGAGCCTGCAGTGCCTCCTGATACTCCTCCAGAACATCACTGAGAACAGCATCTAAGGTCGGCTCCTGCGAGTCGTCAGTTTTTCTGATGTCTTCACCCATGTTGTAACTATGTTATACTGACCTAAATTTGTCAAGCCTAGAGCAAGCCCAAAGGAGCACGGCTTTTTAAGCCGTCCTGCCCGCACGCTTGGCTTGTTCCCTCTTGGGGGCGAACTCTATGATCCTTCACACTACACGACATTTTTTACCCGCAGATTACGCCGATTCACGCAGATTATTTT
>CAYWAG010000110.1:0-5781 GCA_964455925.1 uncultured Verrucomicrobiales bacterium
GATCCAGATCCACGGGGGCGCAGGGGACGGGAGATCTCTGGCCCCCCACTATTAAAGCTGACCATCGGCTTCACGCTCTCCACCGTGGCAGGAAAGACCTGACCCGGTGCCGCCTCCAGCGTCACCTCTGCCTCCAGCCCCGGCGTCACATAGCGATAATCGGATTGGTCAAAGTAGGCATCGAACCACAGCCCGCTGGAGATCAAAAACCCTGGCTTCCCAGAGTCCTGATTATACTCCCCTGGTTGCACCAAGACTTGATCGATCACCCCATCCGCGGGAGCGTACACCGCAAACGCCTTTAGCTCCTCCTCCCGATGGGCTAGGGCCTGCTGCGCGTTCTGCACCGCATTCTCCGCAATCTTCAGAGACTCCGCCACCCCTTGCTCCGCAATCTTAGTCGATAACTGCGACTGGGTCAGCTGCTCAGAGACCTGCGTGAATTCCGTTCGCGCCTCCAGGAGCTTCACCTGTGAGATCACCCCCTTCTCATAAGCCTGCTCAAACCGCGCCAACTTCTCGCTCGCATACCGCTGCTGCTCCTGGATGGAAGCCAGGCTGATGCGCTCCGCCTCCGGACGCTCCTGCGCCAATACGTATGCCGACCCCAGACGCACCCGCTCCAGCTCCGCCTGTGCGGTCGACAGCGCTAACTTCGCGGCATCCCGCTTGATCAGGGCCTTCGTCTGATCCAGCTCCGCTAGCAAGGTGCCTTTCTCCACGACCTGCCCCTCCTGCACATGCACCGCCGCCACGATCGCCATCGGCACGATGGGCACCAGCACGGGTTGACTGGCACACACTCCCTCAGCCACCACATGGATGGTCAGCTCCTCCCTCTCAGGATGCACCACCTGTACCGGTAAGGGGTTCCCCGTCTTTCGCAACAGGTTCGGATGCCCCAGCTTAGACGCATACAGCCGGCTCGCCGAACTCATATACGCCGGCTTCAGCACAACCATGCCCAACAAACACACCCCCAGCCCCGTCAGCAAAATCAGCATCAGGATAAAGATGTTGTCGCGTAAAAGTCGCAGCAACGACTTCACCTCCCCCTCCCTGTCCCATTCCTCGATGGCAGTGCCACTCGCTTCATTCTTCTCATCATCACTTCCCTCCATTATGCACAGAAATGAACATCTCTCAAGCAACGAATCCCCCCAATGGGGTGTGATCCTAGGGCAACGCTCTAGGCTGGTATTTTTTGCACCTATGCTGCGCGGCTGGGCTGCGCTCACTGGTGGTGGCATAGCCATCCGGACCGCGGAGGACTACCTCCGCCCGAGTAGGGTGCAGCGAGGATTGTCATGAGAAATTCACGATTCCACGCCACCTTTGAAGAAGATTTTCATGGCAAAAAATGCCATCTAAGGTTAGAGTCACCGCATGGCTACTCATAATATCTCACTCCCATCGGAACTGACCCAGTATGTGACGAATCAGATTGAGTCGGGAAAATACTCCTCCATTAGTGAACTTTGCCGGTCTGCTCTGAGGGCCTTTCAAAGCCAAGAGGAAGAGAGGCAGTTGAAATTAGAGGCGTTGCGGCTAGCTATTGCTGAAGGCGAGAAGGATATCGCCGAAGGAAGAACCACTCGATTAGAATCATCTGAAGACATCCACGATTTTATCAAATCCATAGGGCAACAAGTAACGGCAAAAGCAAATGCTTAATGTCGAGCTAACTGAGCGATCAAAATGAGATATTGGTAGAATCCTCGCTCATTCACTCTATGAATATGGGGATAATGGCAGAACGAGATATGAAATGCTTATCACCCATGGCATTGAGACCATCGCCCAGGATCCTGAAACTTTTGGGGTGGTTGAATTAGAGGGCTACAAGGCTTACCACCTCAAGCTTTCTAAAAAGAAAGTCGCTTACAAAAACGTAAGAGTAAAAAATCCACCTCACATGATTACATTCAAGGTGGAAGGTGATACTTTATATGTAATCAGGGTTTTACATGACGTCATGCAAATATCCGACCACTTATAGAGCGGCAACTATCTTGATAACATTTTCCGAACTTCTTCTATCGTAAAGATTAACTATTCAGGTAGGGCGCTCCAGGCGTATTGTTTCATCCCTGAACAGCTACACTTAGCGGTCTGCGCCCTGCTCCGATGTTGGGCTGAGTTTGACCATCGCTAATAAGAGCAGCTCTACCAGAATCTGGAGGGCGCGCCAGAGAATGGCTGCCGTGACGACCTGCGTCCCTATCCCTAGCGGAACGAAGACGAGGTAAAGAAACCCCTCTCTTACCCCCATACCGCCAGGTGCACCAATCGCGAATAAGCCTACGATCCAGGAGAGTCCATAGGCACCTGCAACGGCTAGAAGAGAGGGTAATGGCGTGACGCTGATCGCCATGAGACAGCAGAGGAACCCCACGGAGTAGAAGGTGTTTAAAACCACGTATTCGCCAAGGGCGCGAACTGCGGTGAGGCGTTGCGTCCATATGGTTTGCCGCAGTCGTAAGCTAGACGCGAGAAGCCTCTGCCGCATCAGGATGACCCCGACCAACCCGCCCCCCACGACGACTCCCATCCCAGCAATGAGAAATGGGCTCAACGTAAACCGCTCCACATACTCGACAAAAACGGCTCTGAGATCCGGCGAGCAGAGAAAGCCCAGCCCACCGAGCACGGCCCAAGAAATCACGGTTATTCCTAACTCCAGCGCCAGGGATAAACTGCCGTCCACCTTATTCATCCCCAGCCGCCGCGCCTCGATCACGCGCGAGGCATACCCCCATATCCCACCGGGAAGCCAGCGCATGGCCTCACACTCGATCCATAGCCTGGCGGCAGCAGCGCGCGTGACATCAGCCCCCACCATCCGGCACACTAGCCCCCATACAGTGGCATTCAGTAAGAGATACACCGCCGCGATCAGTGCCGCGCCCGCCAGGTACCCCCAATGCGCCGAGACCAGAGCCGCCGACAACGTCGCCCGCAGGGACCATACCCCCCATGCCATAAAGCAGATGACCAGGGTAAGGCAGAGAGGCTTAACAAAGCGGAGGAGCGACTTCATCCGTGGTAAACCTGCAATGTATTCTGAACAATGCGATCCCAATCAAAGACCTCTTGGCAGAAGGCAAACCCTTGGTCCGCTAATCGCTGCGCCAGCTCCTGATCCTCTAAGACCTGCAATAATGCAGCAGCCAGAGCGTGCTCATCTTTCTCCGGGACCAGTAGACCGGTCTCCTCATGCTTAATGATGTCCACTATGCCGCCTACCCCACATGCCACGACGGGCTTACGGTGACGCAGGGCCTCGATCAAGACCACCCCAAGCCCCTCGGTGTCGCCCCGATCATCGTAGATCGCAGGGTGCACGTAACAGCTACAGGTATGGTACAGCTCTGCCAGTCGCTCGCTGGAGACAAAGCCCGCCCACTCCACGCAGTCATCCAGCCCTAGCTCCGTAGTCAGTGCCATCCACTCCTCCTTGCAGTCGCCCTCACCGGTGATTACTAGTCGCACTGGACGTTCCTTCAGCACGTGCGGTAGGGCGCGGAGCAGATAGTGCAGTCCCTTGCGCTGGATCAGTCGCCCACAGTTCAGTAGTAAGGGCGGATCCAGCACCTCAGAAGCCTGCGTCCCGGCATCCGCAGCGGTCACAGTGGCTCCATAGGGGAGCACCTCTACCTCTCGGGCGATTAACTTTTGGATTTCCCCTGCCGTGTGTGAGCTGTTCGCACACAGCGCATCGCCTTCGCCTAGCAGCCATGTAAGGAGTGCGCGGATCACCCCACTCTGCCGCCCTAGCGCTAACTCCGCGCCGTGACAGGTCATCACAATGCGCGTCCCCAGCAACCGCTGGGGCAGCAAGGTCATAAAACCATGCGGAAAGGGCCAATGGCAGTGAATGACATCGAACCGGTGCTGCCGCGTCCACCGAAACACCGCTACCATCCCACAGAGGATATAGGTGAGGGCAATGAGCTTAAAGAGAGGCGATCCCTGCTTGTTCGGGGCACCCTCATCATGTGTGAGGGTCTCCAGCTCCTGGGGGGCATACCGCCAGCGTAGCACGGGCACGCCATCGATCTCATGGTTCGGGAGCGCCTTCCAGGACGGTGCCAGCACCGTGACCTCATGCCCTGCAGCGGCACAGCGGTTGACGGTCTCACGCTGCCACGGCACTCCAGGGTCTTCCTGATTACGCGGGTATGTGGATCCTAATACAGCAATCTTCATCGGTTCGTTTGCTAATGTTAGACCACGACACGCAGTGCCAGGCTCGCTTGGTGCGCTTGATTAATCACTGTGACAAGGGTGTCTGCCTGCACTGGCTTAGAGAGGAAGTCAAACCCGCCCGCCTTAATGGCGGCGGCGCCATCCGTGGGCTTATCAGAGCCAGACAGCACCACCACCTGTGATTGCGGGGAGAGCTGCTTAAGCTTTGGTAAGACCTCCAGCCCACTCAGCCCTGGTAAATAAATGTCCAGCAGCACCACATGCACCTCAGGCGAGACTGCCCCCATGGCATCCTCCCCCGTTTCGGCAGTGCGCACCTCCCAGCCCGCTTTCTCCAGAATCCGCTTACTAATCGCCCGGGTGACAGAGTCATCATCAGCGATTAATATCACAGGGCGTGCTCCAGACTGGGCCTGCTCCTTTGCCTCCGACAGGGAAATCACCTTCTCCTGTGCGGCGGCATCACACAGATCGATCCGCTCAATGATCGGCACAGAAGTCCCCTCCTTATAATGACGATACCCGATCAGCTCTGCCAGGAAGCCGATCGCGAGACAGACTGGCGCGGCAAAGAGCGCCGCCGGAGCGGCTGAGGTGAACGCCGTCCGCACCGCCTGCGAGACCACCGGCAGAAATGCCGCCCCCCATAATGCACCCGCCAGGGCAATACAACCGACCGCAATGGCGGCAAAAAAGTGCATCGGACGCTCCCGATACGTCTTCACAAAGTACACCGACCACATATCCATAAAGCCCCGCATCAGGCGCTCCCATCCATACTTAGAGACCCCGTGTTGCCGTGCATGGTGCTCTACGATAATCTCGGTCGTCCTATACCCCTCGATCGATGCCAGAGAAGGCACCATACGGTGCATCTCGCCATACATAGGGAGATCCTCTACCACCGCGCGGCGATAACACTTAAAGCCACAATTATGGTCATGCAGCGGCACGCCGTTCACCTTACTCAGCATCGCATTAAACACGCGGCTCGGCAGGACCTTATGCCACGGATCATGGCGCTTCTCCTTATACCCAGAGACGATGTCCCACCCTTCTCCCTCATCCAGCTTCTGGAGAAAGCGCGGAATCTCCTTCGGGTCATCCTGCAGGTCCGCATCCAGCGTAAAGACGATCTCCCCGGTCGCCTCCTTATACCCAGTCGCTAATGCCGGAGCCTTCGTCCGGTTTCGGCGGAATTTCAGCGCCCGCACATGGGCAGGATCTTCCTGCGCTAGTTGCTGAATAATCTCCCAGGAGTTATCCGAACTCCCATCATCAATGTAGAGAATCTCCCACCCCCGCGAATGCTCCTCGGCTTGTTCCGCGATCCGAGCATGTAGCTCCTTCAGGGTGGGTGCCTCATCCATCAAGGGGATAATGAAACTAAGGGTAGGATTGCTCTTATAACTCATTATGAAAAAATAATCTAAAAATATCCTAAACAGAGAAGCACTGCATAAGCAATGGAAATCGGTAAAAATCTAGGTAGAAGGACAGGGCAACCTCGCTCTGGGAGTAACGATTCAGGTAGAGGGATAGAGAGACGAGACCAAGTATTACACGGTCAAC
>CAYWAG010000111.1:0-5778 GCA_964455925.1 uncultured Verrucomicrobiales bacterium
CCTCTAGGTATTCAGTAGCCTCAGGCGCGATAAACAGACGCGCCTGCGCATCACCAGCGGCAATGTCCCCCTTTTGCCCTACCTCGACCTCCATCGAATACTGTAAGCCCGCGCATCCGCCCTTCTTCACCGATAAGCGGAGCCCCATCGTATCATCTGCGCCTTTGCGTTGGAGCAGAGAGATCAGGGAGGCGTGGGCAGTATTTGTTAAGTTAATCATAGGGGTATGTGTAGAGAGGGATATGAGGATTGCATAGAGAATTCTAGCTCTTCTCGTCTTTTTTAGGATGCGTCTATCTGTGCAGAGTCCCTTGGATGATCGCTGATATTTAAGCGAGGTTCTGCGTAATCCAGTCTTGGAGCGCAAGTTCGTCAGCGGGGAGTAAGGTAGCGTCCTTTGGGAGATCTGCCAGGCAGGCGAGGCGCTCTGGGACGTGCGTGTTCCCTGTGCCGAGCTCTTCATCCATGGTCGGGAGGAACTTAGCAGGGTGCGCGGTCGCGAGAACGATATTATGATCCTCAGGCTGCGTTTGGCTCCACGCTTGGGCGGCTAGGACTCCGACCGCAGTGTGCGGGCACACTTGGTAGTTATAGTCCGCAGCCGTTGCCTGGATCGCGGTGCGAGTGGTGGTGTCATCAAAGGAATACCCTTGGATCTGTGCACGCATCGCATCCCAGCTTTGATTATAGAGCTCGTCCATGCGGGCAAAGTTACTTGGCGCGCCTACATCCATGGCATTAGAGATAGTGGTGGTTGATGGGCGAGGCTCGTAGTTACCGCTCTCGAGGTAGGCGGGGACGACATCGTTGGCGTTCGTAGCCGCTACGAAGTGCTTTACTGGTAGCCCCATTTTCTGCGCTAGAAGACCAGCGGTGAGATTCCCGAAGTTGCCACTAGGAATCACGAAGGTCGGCAGGGTGCCCTCTGGCAACTGACGGGCAGCATGGAAGTAGTAGAAGCTCTGCGGGATGAGGCGTGAGATGTTGATGGAGTTCGCCGAGGTCAGGTTCAGGCGCTCTGCTAGCTCTCGGTTCAGGAATGCGGCCTTCACCATGCGCTGACAGTCATCGAAGGTGCCCTCGATCTCCAGCGCGTGGATGTTATCACCCAGGGTGGTGAGCTGCTTCTCCTGCAGTGCGGAGACCTTCCCCTTAGGATAGAGGATGATCACGCGGGTGCCCTCGACCTTATGAAAGGCGCTGGCTACGGCGCCGCCAGTGTCACCAGAGGTAGCGACCAAGACGGTCAGCATGCTCGCGTCATCCCGGGTGAGATACCCCATGAGACGCGCCATAAAGCGGGCCCCAAAGTCCTTAAAGGCGAGCGTGGGCCCCTGGAAGAGTTCTAAGACAGAGAGCTGGTCTGAGAGAGAAACAAGCGGAGCGTCAAAGTTAATGGCGTCCTCTACGATCTCGCGGAGCTGATCCTCAGGAATGTCGTCACCTAAGAGCGGCTTGACGATTTGGAAGCCGAGCTCCGCAAAGGAGTAATCACGCCAGTTTGCCCAGAACTCATCGGAGAGCACAGGGATGCGCTCCGGCATGTAGAGTCCATTATCCGGTGGCAGAGAGCGAATGATTGCTTCCTTTAGATCAACTTTGAAGCTCGGGGTCTTAGTGCTATAGAAGTCCATAGAGAATAGGGGTCGTAAGCGGTCGTGCGTGTGGAGGCAAGCATTTATCGAGGTCTAAAATAGGAGACTACTCCTCGCGGAGGGCATCAATCTCCTCATTCCATGAGGTGGCTTCGATGTCGAGAACCTGCACGTATTCCGCGCCGATAGATGGCTTATGGACGAGCATCTTGACAAAGACGCCACTGCCCTCCCCGAGCTGGTGTCGGGACGCGGAGTTCCGCATGGCTAAGCTGAGCTTGCGCTGATTACCTGTATTCTGCGGGATATAGCAGTTAATACTCTCCCCACTAAGGTCATATGCCTTTAGTCCATACCAGTATTGGGCATTATAGCCTACAGGGTAGGAGGAATCAGGCGTGACCCAGGCTCGAATATGGTGCGGGACGGTTTTCACTTCCTTGTTCAGATCCACGAGGTTTAAGTCCTCGATCTGCGTGAGTGCCTGCCAGTCGAGCTTAAAGTTGCCATCGGCGTCATTCTGCAGATAGATGGACTGAGTTCCCTTACCAAAGTCATAGGAGAAGTGAACCCACTCCGTCTTGTTAGGGAGGGTGAATGCCTCGACAAGGGTGAGCTGATCATCAGAGAAGTTCTCTGTCTCAGTCCAATACTTAAGGAAGGTTTCCGTGATTTCCTCCGCCTTACTAATAAAGGAGAATGCGAGCTGTGGGCTGGACGCTGAGAAGTAGTCGTTAAGCGTCTTGCGCGCTTCCTTGACCCCTAATGAGCCCTCTGCCAGTGGCTGTAGTGCCTTTAGAGAGGCGAGGCGCTCTTCCTCTAAGACCTTGTCAGAGACGATCTCTGCCTGCACGGGAGCATCCTCATGGAGGAAGAGCTTACTTAAATAGGAGTAAGTGAGCCACACACCCGCAGCCATTGCCCCCAATGTGCAGGTTAATCCCAGGTAGTGGAAGAAGCCCCGCTGGACTTTATATCTCTTACGCGAGGTAATCTCTGAGTCCGGCATACCAGAGCTAGGCGCAGGAGCACCTGCGCTGGTATCACCGCCAGACTGCGCATGATCTTGCGTCGTCGCTAAGACCTGATCCAGCGCAGAGACGGGAGTGGGGAGAGGGGTGCTTTCGCTGGACTTCTTGAGGCTGGGGGAGGTGCGCCCCTCCTCATCCAGATCATCAAAGGAGCGGGAGAACTTCCCTTTCCCGCTCTTAAAGCCACTTTGCTTCTTAAGCCCCGGCTTAACACCAGCAAGCTCCTCGATCGAGGTTCCCGCTTGCT
Source organism: uncultured Verrucomicrobiales bacterium (assembly GCA_964455925.1). GTDB lineage: Bacteria > Verrucomicrobiota > Verrucomicrobiia > Verrucomicrobiales > Akkermansiaceae > WTJZ01. The sequence continues at coordinate 2,874 of CAYWAG010000111.1, forward strand.
CTAGGAGATCCTTAGCGGTGTCGATCAGCTTCTGGTTTGGGGCGGATGAAGGTTCAGCCGCGACCTCCGCCACAGCATGGAATGATCCTAGCTTATTCTTGCGAGCCGCCGGGAGGATAGAGCGTGACTCCTCGACTGCAGAGGGTGCGCTTGAGGTCGTATCCTGAGAGACTTCATTAGGAGAGCTAAATTCGCTCAGCAGGAGATCAACATCATGATCAGAAGTGGGAATGGAAGCTGAGGAGTGGGAGGCGTCTGAGGATGACATGGGTGAAAGAGAGGTTAAAAGCTAGGACTCAGACAAGCGCAGCTGAGAAATGTTCATAGAAAAAGGGGCTTTTTCTGTCCTCACCTGTAACTATTCAGGTGGGGGTAGCAGGATATTTCGCGGTTAACCACTCCTTCAGCCCCTCCTGAATAGTTACCCTCACTGACAGATACCGATGCGGGATGAATTCTACTAAAATTTAATTTACAATCTGGAGAATTCCTTGAATCAGTAATAATCTATGATTCCGAATGTCCTAGCAGAACGATACGCCTCTACTTCTCTGAAAAACATCTGGTCCGCAGAGGGCCGCATCATCCTAGAACGCGAGTTCTGGATCGCGGTTATGAAGTCGCAACGTGAACTAGGGCTGGATATCCCAGCGGAGGCGATCCAGGCATATGAGGCTGTAAAGGATCAGGTAGATCTGCAATCCATCATGGAGCGCGAGCGTGTCACCCGCCATGATGTAAAGGCTCGGATTGAGGAGTTTTGTGACCTCGCCGGGCATCAGCACCTCCATAAGGGGATGACTTCTCGCGACCTCACGGAGAACGTAGAGCAGCTCCAAGTTTACCGCTCTCTCCAAATCCTCCGCATTAAGGTGCTGGCTACCCTCCACCGCATGGCGCAACGTGCGGACCAGTGGTCAGAGCTCGTCATCACCGCACGCACGCATAATGTCGCGGCTCAGCAGACGACCATGGGTAAGAGAATGGCGATGTTTGGGGAGGAGTTACTCCTCGCCTTTGGTGCGCTAGAGTCTGTGTCGCAGCGTTACGCTGTCCGTGGGTTAAAGGGTGCGGTCGGCACACAAATGGATCAGATCTCTCTCTTTGATGGAAATACAGACCAAGCCCTTGCACTAGAGGACGCCATCGCACAACATTTAGGCATTCCGGCGAAGTGGACAAACGTAGGGCAAGTTTACCCACGCTCTCTCGATTACGAGGTCGTCTCTGTGCTGAACCAGATCGCGAGTGCTCCATCTTCCTTTGCTAAGACCTTACGCCTCATGGCTGGTCACGAGACCGCCTCAGAAGGGTTTGCTCCCGGTCAAACTGGCTCCTCTGCCATGCCGCATAAGATGAATTCCCGTTCGTGCGAGCGTGTGAATGGGTTCCACACGATCCTTAAGGGCTACCTCACGATGGCGACAGGTCTCTCTGGCGATCAATGGAACGAGGGCGATGTCTCATGCTCCGTAGTGCGCCGTGTTATGCTACCAGACGCCTTCTACGCCGTGGACGGACTGTTCGAGACCTTCCTCACGATCCTGGATCAAATGGATGCCTACGCCTCCGTAATCGAAAAGGAAAACACCTACTACCGCCCCTTCCTCCTGACTACCACCATTATGATGGAAGCCGTCAAGGCAGGCATGGGACGCGAGGAGGCACACAGCCTTATAAAAAAGCACGCGGTAGCAACCGTAGAGGATCTCCGCGCGACTAAGGTAGCGAGCAACGACCTCCTCTCCCGTCTGGCCGCCGAAGACGCCATGCCGCTGACGCTTGCACAGCTGGAGGCGATCGAGACCGAAGGCATGTCCAACGTCGGAATGGCACGCGAGCAGGTCGCTCACTTTATCTCCGCTGTCGCTACTGTTGTCGATACAGCACCAGAAGCGAAGGACTTACAGCCAGGCTCCATCCTGTAAGCGACCCAATCCGTGGAGAAGGTTTTTCAGCCTTCTCCACAGAGCGTTCTTTCTCCGATTTGTGTGGAGAGGCGATTTTATCCCCCCCCAGAATCTCGACAAGCTCGTTAGTTGATCGCTCTGTGTTCATAAACTGAAAAATTATCTTGTCTAAAAACGCACTCTGCTCTCACCTATAGTGAAATTATGCACATTACCACTATTGCGAACCAAAAAGGCGGAGTAGGTAAGACCACAACAGCGATTAACCTTGCTGTAGGTCTGGCCTCGCATGGACATAAAGTGCTTCTCCTCGACTTCGACCCCCAGGCGAATACGACCAGCGGAGTAGGAACGGGCCCAGATGATGGAGAAAGTGCATACCGCCCGTTGCTTGATGGCGTTCCACTAAGCGAGTGTATTACCCGCACTCGTTTTGATCAGCTCGACATTCTCCCTGCCAATATGGACCTCTCTGGTGTAGAGATCGAGCTTGCGGGACAGGACGACCAAATCCTACGCCTTCGTCAGCTCCTGCAGCCGCTTAAGGAACAGCAGGCGTATGACTACTGCATCATTGATACCCCACCGAGCTTAGGGATCCTGATGACCTCCTCACTAGCCGCCGCCGATGATGTGCTTATCCCGCTCCAGTGCGAGTGGTTCGGCCTAGAGGGACTCGCCAAAATCGTCCAAGTCATCTACCAAATCAAGGAATCAGGATCCAACCCTGATCTCTCGATCGCAGGTATCCTCATGACCATGTATGACTCACGCACAAACCTCTCGCGCAGTGTCCTCACAGAGGTGCAGCAGTACTTTAGTGATGAGATTTATGAGACCATTGTGCCACGTTCGGTTCGCATCAGTGAGTCCCCCAGCCATGCCCTCACAATCTATGAGCACGACCCAGGCGGTGTCGGCGCCAAGGCATACCGCGCAGTCACCAACGAATATCTCAAACGCCTGCAACAGTCTTAGCCCTTACATGACGTCAG
>CAYWAG010000112.1:0-5765 GCA_964455925.1 uncultured Verrucomicrobiales bacterium
TCGAACCTGCGACATCTGGTACCCAAAACCAGCGCTCTACCAAGCTGAGCTACTCCCCGACGAGGGGTGATTTTTATAATCAGGTTTCAAATGGATTGCAAGCAAAAGTTTGTCTAAAATGCGATTTTTTTTCAGGCTCGCCCATAAAGCCTGAAACTACCTTATCTATCCGTGGTCGAAAGTGCGATAATTTGCACCGGATACGGGAAAGTGAGCACACAATGCGCCTGCTGATCAGAGACAAAGTAAGGCACAGTACGCCCCTCCAGCACCGAAGTCGCACTGCGCTCATGCGGAGAACTGCCGAGGTGCTCCCATACATCAGACGGCAGATGCACCTCCAAGGGTGCCGAAATGGCATCCCCGAGAGCGAGGGCGATAAGATGGAGGTGCTCACCGTCGGCGGTATAACGGAGAAAGCAGAACACCCGGGCAGCGTCTAAGTGCGGGTTCAGATAGTTCAGACCGTATGAGTGTCCAGTGGTGTAAACAGGGTGCTGCGCGTGGTTGAGCAGCGCCGCGTATTGGCTGCGGAGGCGGCGCTCATGGGGAGTGAGCTGTGCTCCATCATAGTGCCCCCCGTTCGTCCAGCGCTGCAGGGCAGGGAGCGCGGTGTAGTCATAGATACTGGAGCGCCCATCGTCAGCGGAGAACCCCGTGGCACCTGCGGCGGGTTCGGCGACTTCTTGCCCATTATAGAGCAGGACAGGCCCCTGCCCCGTCAGCCACGCGGCAGCGGTAGCGGCGAGGTTTTGCCCATCTGTGCCGAACTGTCCGACGGCGGCAGCGCGGACCTCGTCATGGTTCTCAACATAGCGGATGCCATACTGCTGGCGAGCGGGGGAGAAGAAGGCACTGGTAAGCTCCTGTATGGAGGCACGCCCCTCTACGACAGCCTTCAGTTGGTGGTAAAACTCCTGATCATAATACGCGCTAAACCCCGCCTCGGTCAGATGCGCTAACGAGGCGGTGGGGAGGCAGCCCATGGGATCCTCCGCGTATGCCTCTGCCACGAAGAGGAACTCTGGGTAGTCCGCACGGATCTCTGCGATCACCCAGCGCCAAAAGGCGACCGGAACCATATGCGCCATATCACAGCGGACTCCATCCACGCCCATGGCGGCCCAATGCTGTAGGATGTCACGCATCTTATCCCATACAGGCGGGATGATGCCCTCTTTGAGCCTCGCATCGAGGGCATCCAGGGCTTGCTCCCGTGGGAGGGTAAAGTCATACCCGTAGTTGAGCTTAACAGTCTCATACCAGTCCTCGCGGGAGGGGGAGGAGTGGAGGACATTGTTCCCCGTAACGCGGGGGCTACCATAGTCGGCGGGGAGGGTCGCGCCACAGGGTAAGCGTGTTTCTGTGGCATCTGGCAGGTAGTAGAAGTCGTTCTGGGGGGAGAAGAAGACAGAGGCATCATCGTTCGCGCCAAACCCTCCCTCTGCGTGCTGCCCCTGCTCGTTGTAGCTCCGTGCCACGTGGTTAGGGATAAAGTCGATCATGACGCGGAGCCCTTCCGCCTGGGTGCGAGCGATCAGAGCGCGGAACTCATCTAGCCGCGTGCGGGGATCATCTGCCAGGCTAGGCGCTACATCGTAATAGTTCCGCACAGCATAGGGGCTACCGGCACGCCCCTTTAATAGGGAATCCGGATCAGCTGGCGCGCCCTCCCAGATCTCACTCGTGGCGTGGTCTAGGATACCTGTAAACCACACGACATTCGCCCCTAAGCGCGCGATCTCCTGGAGGGCGGTAGTAGTAATGCCAGAGAAGGTGCCGCATCCGTTCTCCTCCCGGCTCCCAGCATAGGTCTGCTGCTCCACATGGTTTGAGAAATGCCGAGTAAAGAGCTGATAAATTGACAAGCGTTGCATACTCAGTATACTATTCAGCCGCGCTGCACGCTGACAAGCCCCTTGCTCAGCGATGTCGCCCCAGATCGCCCCACCTTGTTCTCCCCCTCCCCTCCCCTTCCCCTCCGCTTCTATGATTTCTCGTAAGTTCTTTGGCAATCCGTTTCGCCTGGCTGGCACCTGTATTTTTCTCTTCTTCTTCATGCACCTGCTCCTCCTCGTCGGGCGGGTGTATGGTCCCCCGTATGTGGTGCGCTTCTGCGGGCTCGTCCAGGGGATGTCCACCACGCCGTTCTTTATGGAGACTGGCTTTGCCGCCTTTGGGTTTCTCTGCCTGCTCGCGATGAACCACTTCCGCCGTAAGTGGGATGGCGAGGAGTTCGTCACCATGGAGGTGCCCGACCACATCGCCACCACTGCTACGAATGAGGACGCCCCTGCGCAGGCAGACACATCGACCCAGCCCACGCCCGACGCATGAAGATCGCCTGCTATAACCACTACCCCGCCCCACTCGCCTATGAGCCAGGGACGATGCAGAAGCGGCTAAAGAAAGTGTGGCAAACCCTTCTCGCTCGCGACCTCATCCTCCCGCACGCCCATACACACACTCTCGACGAGCTGGAGTTTAACCTCGTGGACGATGCCACCATCACAGACCTCCACGCCCAATTCATGGATGATCCCACGCCTACCGACGTGATCACCTTTCACCACGGCGAGGTGTTCGTCAGCTATGACACCGCCCAGCGTGAGGCTAGCGAGCGCGCCATCCCCCTGCAGGAGGAGCTCTACCGCTACCACCTCCACGGCCTACTGCACCTCGCTGGATACGATGACCTCACCCCCGCCGAGCACCAGCAAATGCATACGCTCCAAGAGGCGCTCATCGCAGAGCAAGCGTAACACGGCCCAGGACAATCACCCGTTGTAAAAATGATTGGCGCACAGCGCAGGTTACGCTAGAGGTTGCGTAATGACGATAACAGTGAATGGAGCCTGCATCTCTAAGAGAGAGAAGTGGGGCGGTCACGATAGTGTTATAAAGCCTATCGGAAATCATTCGCATTCATCCTAGATTAACCTTTCCTCATAACAATGTCTCTTCTCAGTGTATCTGCTGCCTTCGCTCATGTTGGGCGCTCCGTCTTGCCTTCTGCTCGTATTGAGCATATTCCGCTTGCTCATGGACGCGGGCGGGTGCTGGCATCACCGGTGCTGGCGGATCGGGCTTATCCGCCATATGATCGCGTTATGATGGATGGGGTTTGCTTCTCCTCCGCTTCGCTGGTAACGGGGCGTGCCTTTACGCTGGCAGGGACGCTTCATGCGGGGGAGTGCACGCCTCCACCGGCTCTGGCGCTAGGGCAGGCGTGGCGGATTAATACTGGAGCGGCTCTGCCTGCCGATTGTGACTGTGTTGTGCCGGTAGAGGAGCTCGCGCTGACTGATGAACGGGCGGCGATTATTACGGATTTTCAGCCCCAGCCCTACCAGTTTGTGCACCGCTGCGGTAGTGATACCGCTGCGGGGGCGACGGTTCTTCCTGCCGGGACGATACTGGACTCTGCCGCGCTTTCCATCGCCGTTAGTGTGGGGGCACTGGAGCTAAGCGTGATCGCACATCCTCGCGTCTTTATCCTGACTACGGGGCAGGAAGCCATTCCGCCCGACCAGCAGCCCAGCGCGACGCAAATCCGCCGCTCGCACCCCACCGCACTTACCTCCGCACTGCAGCACCTCGGCATCACAGACATTACCCATGTCCACCTTCCCGATGACTACCAGCGTATGCAGAACACCCTCACCGATGCCATCCAGCGCGCCGACCTCATTCTCACCTGTGGCGCGATCAGCAAGGGATCTAGCGACTACCTCGGGACCATCCTTACAGAACTCTGTGGCGTCCCTGCCTTTCACGGCGTCGCCCAGCGCCCAGGTAAGCCCCTCGCTTACTGGCCAGCGACCACTCCGGATACACCACACATCTTTGCCCTCCCGGGGAATGCACTCTCTACCCTCATCACCTTTCACCGCTACGTCCGCCCCGCCATTTCCACCCTGTTAGGACACAGGACAGATCAGCCAGGAACGGCTCCGCATACAGCTCCGACCACCGTCACAGTAGCCCACCAGCTGCCTGACTTTCACCTTACTCGCTTTCTCCCCGTGCGGCTTACTGCCCCAGGGCACGCTCAGCTCCTCTCCCCGCAGAACTCCGGAGACTTCTCTGCCCTTGCTGGCTCCCAAGGGTTTATCGAGCTCTCCGCTGGCACTCCACCTGCTTCTCCTGCCCTACTCCCCTTCTACCCGTGGCTCTGATCATTTAAAAAATCCCCCGCATTCATGCCCCCCTCTGACCTCACACATCTAGATAAGAACGACCGCCCACAAATGGTCGATGTCTCTGCCAAGGCCGTCACTACACGGACGGCTACCGCCACCTGCCTCGTTGATCTCGGTCCGGAGCTGATGCGGGACTTCCAACAAGGCGACCTTATTACTAAGAAAGGCTCCGTCCTCCAGACCGCTACCATTGCCGGCATCATGGGCGCGAAGCGAACGCCCGACCTCATCCCCATGTGCCACCCCATAGGGCTGGAGAAGGTCAACATCGACATTACCCCGCACGATACCACCTGCCTCCTCGTGAGCTGCACCTGCAAGATCACCTCTAAGACGGGCGTAGAAATGGAAGCCCTCACAGGGGCCTCCACCGCCGCCCTCACCATCTATGATATGTGTAAGTCTAAGAACCCTAGCATCGTCATCTCACAGCTCCAACTCGCCGAGAAACGTGGCGGAAAGTCCGACTTCACGCGCCCGGCAACCTCGACAGAATCATGACCTCCCGCCCCCTTTACGGACTCTACCTCGCAGGAGGAGCCAGCTCGCGCATGGGCACGCCAAAGCGTGACCTCGCGCACCTGGATAACCACACCTTCCTCCAACACGCCACCGCCCAGCTCGCGCCCCTCTGTGACCAGGTCTACATCAGCACCGCCACTGCACTGCCAGACCTCCCCTACCCGCAGATCTGCGATGACACGAGCAATACCGCCGACCTCGGCCCGCTGGGAGGACTCCTCGCCGCGCACCTCGCGCACCCAGACGCCAGCTGGTTGCTCCTCGCCTGCGACCTTCCCGCTATCAGTACAGCTCACCTCGAGCTTCTCACCCAGCAGAGCGGCAGCATCGTCGCCTTTGCTAACCCTATTGATAACGTCCCAGAGGCTACAGCCACTCTCTACCATCCCGGTAGCCTCGCTCATCTTCACGAGCACCTCACCACGGGCGGCTCCCGTTGTATGCGTAGCTATATCGAGCAGCAAGACCTCACCGTCCTGCCAGCCCCCTCATACGCCGCCCTCCAGAACGTCAACACCCCACAAGACTACCGAGAGTGGCAAGCCCGCGCTGCGCAGAACTACGACACTCCAGAGATCACCCTCACCGTCGAGTATTACGCCAAACTCCGCCAAGACGCAGGTACGGCGCAAGCCACCGTCACCACCCGCTCCGTTACCCTAGCAGGTCTCTGGGAAGAATGTCGCTTCCAGCATAACCTCTCCCTCAAGCTCCCCAGTGTTAAACCCGCCGTCAACAACAGCTTTACCCCCTGGGACTATCAGCTCCAGCCCGACGACCTAGTAGCCTTCATGCCCCCCTTCGCTGGTGGGTAAGGACAACATAGGCAGAGGAATCTTGGTCGCTGAAAGCGATCATGAGGGGCCTATATTATACCACTTCTGCTATGTGGAGTGAGCCGTAAAAAGAGGGTTGAAGAGCAGGAGAAAATTGCGTATAGTTGAGTTATGAAAAGTGGCGGGTATGTGCATCCATTTACGGACTTCGGGTTTAAGAAGATTTTTGGCGAGCCGCATTCGCTGGTCTCGTTGCGCGCGTTTC
>CAYWAG010000113.1:0-5747 GCA_964455925.1 uncultured Verrucomicrobiales bacterium
GGAGGAGGAGGGAGAGGGCGCTAGCGGCTTGTGGGACGGACTGCGTGGCGGCGGCTTGTCGCAGGGCGGGGAGGTGCTCTAGCGCCTGCTGGGCGGGGTTCGGGGCGGTGCGCTGTGGTGTGTCCCTGCGGCGCAGTATCCAGATGATTAGGAGGAGCAGGAGCGCTACGACGAGAGTGAGCACCATGCTCCATAGCAGAGGGAACTGGGAGGTAAGCTCGATCTGGTCGATACCTGTAATGTCGTTCAGGCTGGGGGCTGGTTCCTCTGATGGATCTGTCATCTAACGGCGGGGAGTAAAGGGGTGATTACCTGCTGGCGGAGCGGGACTTAAGCAGGCGATGGAGGGGCGGGAAGAAGTCCTCTTCGGTCGAGAAGGTAGCGTAGTCGATGGCGTGTTTCTTGCAGAAATCTGCGATCCCTTCGGTGAAGCGGGCACGGAGCTTACGGTATGCCATGCGCACGGTCTGGTTCTTCGTGTCCACGATGACTTGGTGTCCGGTCTCTGGGTCTACTAGGGAGACCTTGCCGACCTTTGGGAGCCGCACCTCGGCAGGATCCTCTAGGCGGAGCGCGACGAAGTCATGACGATACGCGGTTGTGGTCAGTGCCTTCCCCAGCGACATGTCCTGGAAGTCTGAGACACAGAACACGAGGGCACTCTTATCCGATACGCGGTTCAGGAACTGACAGACGCTGGTCATGTCGGTGTGTCCTGGCGATGGTGTGGCGGAGAGAATCTCGCGGAGAATACGCAGAATGTGTGCTCGCCCCTTAGCCGGAGGGAGGTAGAGGCGTGGCTGGGAGTCAAAGAGGATGAGCCCGACCTTATCATTATGATGGAGGGCGGAGAATGCCAGGGTGGCGGCGAGCTCTGCCGCGAGCAGGCGCTTACTTTTCTGACCACTCCCGTAGAGCGTGGAGCCAGAGACATCGACCATCAGAAAGACCTTCATCTCGCGCTCTTCCTTAAAGGTACGCGTGTAAGGCTCGTTCGTGCGAGCGGTGACGTTCCAGTCAATAAAGCGGATCTCATCCCCCGGCTGGTAGGCGCGGTAGTCATCAAAGTCGAGACCGCTACCCTTAAAGCTCGAGTGGTATTCACCCGCAAAGGACTCACGGACCAGCTTCTTAGCCTTGACCTCTAGGGTTTGGACCCGAGACATAAGCTCGGTGATCTCATCTGGGGAGAGTGACATAGAGAGGGGGCGTGCTTTACGGGACAGGAACCTTGTTGAGGAGCGCCAGGATGATGTCGTCGGCGCTCTTTTGCTCTGCCTCTGCCTCGTAGGACAGCAGGAGACGGTGGCGGAGGACATCGGGCGCGAGGTCTTTTACATCCTGTGGGATGACGTAGTCGCGCCCTTTCGTCAGGGCTACCGCCTTTGCGGCTAGGGCTAGGCTGATGCTGGCACGAGGAGAGGCACCCGCGCGGATGAGGTTCTGCAGGGCGGGGTCGACCTTGCCAGGGTAGCGGGTCGCCTGGATGATGTTAATGATGTATTCCTCGATCGCGGGGTCGATGTAGAGGTCATTGAGGATTGCGCGGCTCGTGTTGACTTGCTCGATAGTGGCGACTGGGGTCGTCTCTGTCTTTGGCTGAGTTGTCGCCATGGAGCGTAAGACCTGGAGCTCCTCTGCCGCGGTGGGATAGTCCACCAGAACCTTCAGCAGGAAGCGGTCAAGCTGCGCCTCTGGTAGGCGGTAAGTGCCCTCTTGGTCGACCGGGTTCTGCGTAGCCAGCACGAGAAACGGCGCGGGGAGAGGGTAGGAGGCGTCGCCGATGGTGACTTGGCGCTCTTGCATCGCCTCTAGGAGGGCAGACTGCACCTTAGCCGGGGCGCGGTTAATCTCATCTGCCAGCACGAGGTTAGAGAAGATGGGGCCGAGCTTAGGGCTGAAGTTTTGCTCCCCTGGGTTATAGATCATCGTGCCGACCAGATCCGCAGGCAGAAGGTCTGGAGTAAACTGCAGGCGCGAGAAGTCCAGGTCCAGCGCACCAGAGAGCGCCTTCACCGCCAGCGTCTTTGCCACCCCAGGCATCCCCTCTAGCAGGATGTGCCCATTACAGAGCAGACAGATAATCAGGCGGTCGACGAGCTCTTGCTGTCCGATGAGAACCGTAGAGATCTCAGCCTTAAGCGTAGGAATCCAACTGTGAGGATCAGGGGGGAGAGGTGACTCCGCAGTGGCAGGAGAATCGGGGGAGGAAAGATCTGATGACATTATGAGAGTAGAATGAAATTTATATGGGAGCGTTGTCCATTGATTTTTTTGTGTAGTATGATTCTCTGCGAGGAGCCTTACCCTAGGAGTGATTGCATGACGAGGCTGGCGAGCTCTTCGGTGGCGAGGTCTAGGTCTTTGACCGCGTGCTTGAGGGCGGCTCCGTCTTTGTTGGATTGGGCTTGCTGGACGGCGGTCTTTGCCTCCTGGATGCGCTGTAGGGTGGCGTCATCTAGGCTGGAGCCACAGAGGGCGAGGGCTTCATCCAGGGCGGGGAGGAGCTCGGTAGCCTTATGCTGGGCCTCGGTGAAGATGCGTCCGTCCATGTCGTCAAAGGCGTGGTCGATGCTCTCGTCGATCATTTTTTCGACTGCGGTGTTCGTGATGTCCACGGTGCTGCGCTCGATGGTCAGGGTGAGGTCTGTATTCGTGGCGATGTCACGCGCGAGGACAGAGAGAATGCCGTCGGCATCCAGCGAGAACTGAATACCAACGCGGGCTTGCCCCTTAGGCGCGGGGGTGAAGGGCACCTGCAGCTCACCCAGTAGCCAGTTATCCTTAGCGAACTCGCGCTCGCCTTGGAGGATGCGGACGGTCATGGAGGACTGCCCATCCACGGCATTGGTAAACATCTCGCCTTTCTTACAGGGGATGGTCGAGTTCCGTGGAATGAGGACGTTCATGAGTCCGCCAAAGGTCTCTATGCCTAGGCTCAGGGGCGTGACATCGAGGAGGGAGAGGGTTTGGATACTGCCAGACAGGAGACCCGCCTGGATGGCTGCGCCTTGCACGACGGCTTCATCTGGGTTCATACAGAGGTCTGGTGCCTGCTGGAAGACCTCGGCGACATGCTGCTGGATGAGGGGCATCTTCGTGCTCCCCCCGACGAGGATGACCTTGTCGAGATCCTCACGGGAGACGCCGGCGTCAATGAGGGCGCGCTCACAGCACTTCCGCGAGCGGTCTAGTAACTGCCAGCAGGCTTGCTTAAAGTCCGCCGCGGTCAGACCCTGGACTTCATCTTGGGTGTCGAACCCGTATTTAGCGGTGATGGCGTCCGGGATGCTACAGTCCAGGAGGTCTGCCAGGAGGTGGTCGATATTATCTCCGCCGAGCGCGGTGTCGCCCGCCGTGGCGAGCACCTCAAAGTTCCCTGCACGCATCTCCAGGATCGAGATGTCAAAGGTGCCTCCCCCGAGGTCATAGACGGCGATCTTAGTATGCTCTGAGGAGCGCTCTAGACCATAGGCGAGGGCGGCAGCGGTGGGCTCTGCGATCAGACGGCGCACAGTGAGCCCGGCTGCCTCCGCAGCGGCCTTGGTCTCAGAGCGCTGGCGGTCGTTAAAGTAAGCGGGCACAGAGATCACGGCCTCTGTCTGTGGTGCTCCTAGGCGAAACTCGGCGGTCGCCTGAAGGGTGCTGAGAATGTGGGTGGCGACAGCGGTGGGGGTAAGCCAGTGGCTGCCAGACTGGAGCTGTAGCTCGCCGTTGTGGATGCGCGTGGGGGCGCCCTGATAGCTCGTAGGTAGGGCGGTGCGTCCCAGCAGGCTCTTAGCGCTAGTGATGCCTCCGGCCTGGAGCGCGGGGTGTCCCACGAGCGGGGCGTCACTGTCGGTGAGGGCCACCGCGCTGGGGAGCAGGCGGCGGTTCTCTGCATCCGCTAGGACGAGCGGGAAGCCTGCCTCAATGATGCCAACAGCGGAGTTTGTGGTGCCTAGGTCGATGCCGATCATTAGAATTCGGGGCGTTCGGAGAGTTTCTTATCTTGGCGAGCTTCTTCACGGGCCTTGACGGGGTCAAAGATGACCGTGCCGGCGACCTTGACGTCTCCTTTTGCAAAGCTCTCTAGACGAGGCTTGCCGTATGAGCCTGGGCGGTGGTAGTTCCGCTTGATGACCTGGCCTTGCGGGTTGAGCACGTGGTGAATGTAGGTGCTGTGGGTGATGAGGTAGAGTAAGTGGAGGTTGTTACTACGATCAAGCGCTACCTGAGGGTCCTCAAAGGGGACGTGCTGGCTCAGTGCCTGACAGCTTTCCACCTGCTTGGTGAAGTCGTTAGTGATCTTCACATAGATGTGGGAGCGCTTATCATTGTTAAACCTGATCACCTCGTAGCCGCGGGCGGAGATCGTTCCTGGGATGCCGATCTTTTGGGTGGTGAGGACGCGCCCGTTCGTGATCGTAAACACCCCGGTGTTGGAGCGCATGACTTCCTCCGTGTTCCCCGGGAGGTTCACATCGGCGGTAAGGCTGTAGCGCCCATAGCGGGTGAGGTCGTAGAACTCGCTGAGGTTGATACGCTTCTCCACAGTCTGTCCAGCAGGCAGGCGCACAGCCTTAAAGATCGGTGGCGTGCCCTTATAGGGGAGGAGGTTACGGCGTTGATCGTAGATGTTGATGTCCAGCCAGTTATCAAACTTCTTACCCGTAAGCGTCAGCTGCTTACCCGCACGGTTCGTGATAGAGAGGGTGATTTCGATGTCCTCATGCGCAACGTATTGTGCCTTTGTGGGCTTTATCTGCACAATGAATTGGGCCGTCGCGGGGAGGAGAAAGAGGAGGAGAGGGAGTAAGAATCGCATGGGAATGAGAAGGGGGGATATACTATGGGGGGAGCGCTATTAATCGAGCGGTGGAGGGAGGAGAAGGTTATCGTAGTTAATGTCCTCGGAGAAGTCCTCAAACGAGAACTCGTTGAGCTCATGGCTGGCTTGCCCTGAGATCTTGTTAGCGAGGATACGGGGCCAAGCCACTTGGTCGAGCAGCTCACCTTGGTAGGAGAGCTCGATGACGTACCCGTAGTAGGCGCGTGGCTCCAGGGAGCTAAAGAGGCTGTCAGATGAGTCCTCTGAGAGGTAATACTTAGCGACCAGGAACTCCTCACCGTTAGCGGCCCAGGTGACAGTGTCACGGCTCCAGGTGCAGTCCGGGGTGTTCGACGGGAGGCAGGGGACGACCTGCTTCCCCATCTTATCATAGATCCGGACAGCGACCTCGACCTGGCTGGGATCTACCGCTAGCTGTGGGGCGGATAGAACGGGAATGGTGATCGTGATTTGCTGCCCCAGGGTGATGCTGGGGTCTTGGAACTGGTGGATTGTACCGATCGCCATGAGCTCTCCGTATTCACGCTCGCGGTAGAACCCTTCCTGTAGCTTCTGCGCCGCAGTCTCATACAGCGGTCCTGCCAGGGAGAGCCCTGCGGCAAAGACGGTCTCATAGTTACGAATGGCTTGGTCGTAGATGCCCATGGCCTCGTACATGTCCGCGAGCTGGTAGCGTGCGTGGAGGCTCTGCGGGAACTTCTCTAGGGCTTCGTTTAGAATTAGGGCGACTTGGCGCATGTCGCTTTTGACACGCGCGGCGCGGGCTTTCTTTAGCAAGCGCTCTTCTAGCGGGTCTGAGACAGCAGGGACAAAGGCAAACCCTTGTCCGTTCGGCACTGCCACAGGGGCGGTCTGCTGAAAGCCACGGGGGACAGGCGGCAGCTCTGGGAGGGCGGTAAGCGCATTCCTAGGAGCC
>CAYWAG010000114.1:0-5742 GCA_964455925.1 uncultured Verrucomicrobiales bacterium
TGCAAGGTCTCTCCCTGAAGACGCTGATCGAGAAGAGCCTGAAAAAAGGCTAAACTCCCCTTCCCTCTCACACACCCTCCCCTTATTGTTGCCAACAAATGAAAGCTACGAAGAAAGACATTCAAGACCTCTACTTTATGGATAGTCGGTATAAGCTCCTCGACATTGCCGCCTTTCTGGATCGGATCGAGCGCCATGAGGGCGAGGCGGACTTTCGTCACGCCGCGTTCCTACAGGCATTAGAGGCGATGCAGTCTCCGCCAGCGGGCCTGAGCCGTGCGCAGGCGGTGCATCATGCGTTCTCTGATCACAGCACGGAGCCGGCGGCGGTAGCGGCTATTCAGTTTGCCAACGGAGCGGTGAACCCCCAAGACACAAAAGCAGGATGAAGTATATCGAACCACACGGACACATGGTCAGCCGGACGACGGATGACTACCAGAAGATCGCGATGGCAGGGTGCGAGGCGATCTGCGAGCCGGCGTTTTGGGCGGGCTATGATCGCGCGTCGGCACAGGGGTTTTATGACTACTACCGCCAGCTGACGGAGTATGAGCCCGCGCGCGCCGCTAAGTTTGGCATCAAGCATTACTCCTGGCTCTGCATTAACCCTAAGGAAGCTGAGGATGTAGGGTTTGCCCGTGAGGTGATGCAGATCATCCCTGACTTTATGGATCGCCCAAATGTCTTAGGGATTGGTGAGATCGGCCTTAATAAGAACTCTCGGAACGAGCTCCAGATCTTTGAGGAGCATGTGAATCTAGCGGTGGAGCGTGATCTACCGATCTTGATTCACACCCCACACCTGGAGGATAAGCTCAAGGGGACGCACCTGATCCTAGATGCGCTCAAGAACGCAAAGGTGGACCCTGGTAAGGTCGTGATCGACCACGTGGAAGAGCACACGATTCAGGCTGTCCTGGACTCTGGGTTCTGGGCGGGAATGACGCTTTACCCAGAATCTAAGTGCTCGGCACCGCGCGCCATCGACATGCTCGAGATGTATGGGGATGAGCAGATTTGGGTAAACTCGGCTTGTGACTGGGGGATATCTGATCCTCTGGCGGTCGTAAAGTGCGCGCTGGAGATGCGGCGGCGCCAATACGACAACAGCTATCTGGAGAAGATTGTCTATGATAATCCTAGAGCCTTCCTAGCACAGTGTCCTAATTTTGCATAAGAGCAGGAATAACATTTACTTATTACCACATACGGGGCTTGACCTGCTTTTCTCGTGTTGGTATGCAGTTTAATAGAATCGGAGAATTATGGCTGAAGAGAGATACGAGATCCAAAGAAAAATCGGAGAAGGTGGTGCTGGCTCAGTGTATCTTGCTCGTGACACCCGCTTAGGGCGAGAGGTAGCGATTAAGCGCCTCATTGAGGAAGAAGGTGGTGGCTGGACGCAAGAGACGGTTGACACCATGCTGCAGGAGGCACGCCTCCTCTCCTCCCTGGATCACCCAAACATCGTTACTATTTATGATGCCGATGTAGATGAGGATGGGCCATACGTCGTCATGGAGCTCCTCCAAGGGCGCAACATGGATGAACTCATCGCTGAGAATGCGATGACTCTCAGTGACTTCAAGCTCTTCGCTACACACTGCCTAGAGGCGCTTTCGGCAGCACACTCTCTGAATGTTATTCACCGCGACATTAAGCCGAACAACATCGTCCTTAAGTGGTTCCCTAATGGAAAGTTCCAAGCCAAGCTTCTCGACTTTGGCATGGCTAAGCTCTCTAAGGTCCCTACTAAGCAAACCGTCGACCACTCTGACTCGGTTCTAGGATCGATCTACTTTATGGCTCCAGAGCAGTTTGAGCGCTCTGAGCTAGACCCTCGCACTGACATTTACGCACTGGGCGCGGTCTTCTACTACGCTCTCACTAGTCACTACCCCTTTACTGGGGAGACCCCAGCGGTCGTCATGGCATCGCATCTCACGCACCGGGTACAGCCCATTGGCGAGCTTCGCTCTGACCTTCCGGAATGGCTCTGTAACTGGATCATGTGGCTCATTAACCGCGAGATGGAGCACCGTCCAGAGTCGGCACAAGTCGCGCTCGACTACTTCCTCGCCAACGAGCGGGAGCAGCCACTGCTATCAGAAGAGCATTACACCCTGCACCCCCGCGAGGGAGACCTCCAAGTAGGTCAAGCAAGTGATAACACCGCCGCTAACGCGCATGATAACATGGCGTCCGTGGCGCGCCCTACCCTCCTGACCGAGTCTGGGAAGCTGGCAAACATGCAGCAAGCAAAGGTCACGATCTCGCAGGAAAACCTCACTAAGAAGCAGTCCGTAAAAGCCTCTGACATGAGTTCCAGCCGCCCAGCTCCCGTCCGCACGAGCGCGCTACAGCTTAATACGGACAGCTCTAAAAAGCTGGCACCGGCTAAGACCGTCCCGCTCACTGCGGGTTCTAACGGGAAGCCTGCGCCTAGATCGACACAAGTGCTGGTCAGCGGTGCCTCCCAGCCCTCAGAAAAAGCCGCCACCACTGCACCTAAGCTGGCAGTAAATTCAGGCACTAGTTCATCAGCATCCCCACTAGCGACAACAGGCGCGAAGGTAGCGACTAGCAAAGCCGGCAGCGCCGCTAATGCCAGCCCTAAGGGCAGCAGTTCACAGCCAGCAGACAGTGCTACGCAGCCCAGCAAGCCCGCGCAACCAGCTAAGCCTAAAGCCAAGCCAAATCTTATTCCCGTCTTCATCATTGCAGGCATTGTCTTAATCGGGGGCGCACTGGTGATGATGAGTAAACTGGAGAACAACAAGGTCGTAGGCAGATACAATGATCTGATTACCCAAACTGGTAGTCAGGACGCAGAAGTCGTGCGTACGAGCAAGGCTGACTTAGACTTCCTTACCAGTATGCTACTCGGGGTCAGTACTGAGTTCGACAACGGAGCAATCTTACGTCGCATCCAGTTTGCCGAATCTGACGGAAGTTATGACCTCGGAGAGGAGCTCGCCTACTTTGCCACACAAGAAGGAAACTCCGTCTCCAACCAGACGCGACAAGACATCTTTACCATTATTAGTCAGAAGGAGTCGGAGACAGCGGTTCCCATCCTACAAATGTTCAGTGAGAGCTTTGAGGATGAAGAAACTGTCACCGCAGCCCTCCGAGCATGTAAAGGTGGAGCCTCTGCGGATGACCTGCGCTACTTTGTCGATCTCCTCACCTCCAGCGAGCCTATGTATAAGAAGAAGGCGGCGGAGTATGTCGCTACCAGCCTGGTTAAGGAGAGTAAGCAGACGGAGAAGCATGGACGCATCCTAGAGCGCGCGCTGAGCACTACCGATGACATGAACCAGAAGTCCGCTGTTATCCGTGTTCTCGGAGCAATGGGCGGCAAAGATGCCCAAGGTGCGATCATGAAGGTCTTAAACGCAGGAGACAACGGCTCCGCCATTAGTGCCCTGAGCGCGATTAAGAACTGGCCAGACACGGGACTCCTGAACCCTACGATCAACTTCTGGAACACCGCTACTGACAGTAAGATTCGCCAATCCGCCTTTGATACCGTCTTCGTCCTGCTCCGTCGCTTCTACATGCAGGGAGAACAGGCAGACGAAGCAGATGTATGGACGAAGGTTGCGGACTTTGCCTCCACTACCGGTGAGAAGAACATGGTGCTCAACGGGCTAGTAAGCACTGGTCAGGGCTATGCGAACGCCCTTATTCAGGGCTACATGACGGATGCAGACCAAGCCGTAGCCGCCAGAGCAGAGAAGGCGCTCAAAGCCATCCAGAAACGCCAGGAGTCCAAGAAGAAGTAATCTAGCACAAGCGAGGAGGGTGCCCGAATCACACCCAGCACTCTCCTCCGCTCGATCTGAATACTCTCTAGACGCCCCCCTGCCCTGCTGTCACAAGCACACTGCAATCTGGGGTAACTACATCGCTAGAAGATGTATTTTTCCGTTGAACTAAGGCGCGCAAGCATGTTTCTGTCCTCCTCTACCCATTATGATTAGCTCAGGTAAAAAGAAAATCGACTTTAAGTCGATGCTACGTCGTCTGCTCAGTACTGTTCTACTCTGGGGCGTTGTCGCTGGAGTCATGATTAGCGGGAACTTGATGGCTGTGATCGGGTTAACGCTTGCGCTCTCCATCTTAGGGGTAGTCGAGTATAAGAACATCACGCACGGCACACCAGGGCTGATTAACCGACGCGCTACGCTCGTCGTGTCCTTACTCTACCTCTTCTGGCTCGCCTACACGCTCCTATCACTACGGGGTGCACAGCCCGCGCAGGTTTTACCGTCGCTAAGCAGTTTTGAGCCTGAGATCGTGGGGTTACTGACCTGCCTCTTTGTGACCTTCTTCCTACGGCTATTACGACCGATCAATGGGATGGACTCCATTAATGCGGTGGGGATGAACCTGCTGGGGTTTATCTACATTCCCATTTTGTTCGGGGGCTTCATGATGCGCCTGACCTTCCTCCCTCCTGTTACCGAAGTCAGTGGTCCTGAGATCTCTGGCGCGTGGCTTTTACTCTTTGTCGCGATTGTGACGAAGTTTACCGACATGGGTGCGTATCTCACAGGCACTCTCTTTGGCTCTACTAAGATGATTAAACACATCAGCCCAGGTAAGACCTGGGAAGGCACGATTGGCTCCTTTGGGGTCGCCCTCCTAGGGGCCTTTGGGATCTGGTTCCTCGCTGGTGAGAAACTCGCATGGATGGGAGACTGGTGGCACATCGCTATTCTCTCCGTGCTGATCTCGATTAGTGCGATCATCGGAGACCTTGCCGAGTCTATCCTTAAGCGCAGTGTGCAGACGAAGGACTCCGGTGGAATGCTTCCTGGCATTGGAGGGGTTCTCGACCTCATTGACTCGATCTGCTTCTCTGCTCCTGTCACCTTCTTCTTCCTCTACTACGTTATTCTCTGAGGCAGAGCGTAGCCCTCGACACAAGCGCTCCATTCGCTTTCTTCATCATTATTGGTAATTTTAATTTACAGCATTCTCCAGCTCGCTTTAATCCCTCTACGCCCTATGAAGTATTTATCACTACTCCTTACCCTTCTCGCTTTCTTTTTCGCTGGTTGCTCAGAACAGTCCACCCCTAAGCCTAAGGAAGAGCCAATGGTACGGATGGCTAAGGAGATTATAAGGCGGAGTGACAAGTTCACCTTTGCGAACTACCACATCAGTGGAGTGCGAGATAATGCCACTGCCATCCAGAATATTCAAGCAGCGGCAGCTGGGTACGCAGCGAAGCGGAGCGCATATGGGCGCTCACCTGGCGGATACGTCAGACTCAAGACAAACATGCTCCAAGGCATGATCCGCCTGGCGAATATGGGGTATTCGATCCGGGTCTCAGAGATCGTCGGGGGTGAACACAGCAGCCGCTCGCGCCACTACCTAGGCGTGGCATATGATGTGACGCACATTAATGGTGTCAAAGTCAGCTGGAATAATCCCTACTACCGTGCCTACATGAAGCAAGCACGAGCACTCGGTGCTACCGAAGTGCTCGGTCCTGGTGATAGAGGCCACTCAGGTCACCTCCACATCGCATGGCCACGACCTTCGGGGCAATAATAATACCCGTAAATCAGCGAAATCTGCGGGCAGTAATACTACAAAACAAGCCCCCGCATAGTAACGCCAAGAACTGCCATTGCAACCAACAAGCAGTACCAAAAATTCACGATTCCATGCCTGACCCTTACTCATTAAATTTATGAGATCATTCGATCAAAACAAATAAAA
>CAYWAG010000115.1:0-5688 GCA_964455925.1 uncultured Verrucomicrobiales bacterium
CAATGCGCTCTTGCTCTTCAACTTTCTTTTTTTACTGCTCACTACGCGCAGCACAGAGGACACATTAAGCAGTACATGCGAATCTAGCATTTACCTCGATGAAAGAGTTCTCGTACGACCTATCGTGGCTGTGTGGTGCTTGTCTCACCCGCAGTGGTTGGGGCGTTAGATGCTGTAGGTGGAGGGGCTTGCTGGAGGGAGCGAAAGTGGGAGAGCGGGTTGACCTTGGCGGGGTTCCAGAAGGTGTGGACGATGGGTTGTTGGCCATCGGTAAAGACGACGCTTAGCTCTAGGTAGCGTGGGGTTTGCCCTGGGTTGTGCCAGTCGTAGATCCAGAGCGGGTTACTATCTTGGTCATAACTGTTGCCGTCCCAGACCCGCCACTCAAACCGCAGGACGTTCTCCAGTAGTTTCATACGCGTGAGGGGCTCTTGGTCTGGCTGAATGTCTTGCTGCCCGGTAATAAACGGGGACTGCAGGAGGGGATAGAGGTAATACTCCAGTATAATGTCGAGCGATCCGCTGGCGTTTTGGTGTGTGACGAGTTTGACCGCTTGGTAGTTGAACCCCTGGTTCGGCCAGGAGAAGGAGTGACCCGAGTTCTGGATGGTCATCTTAGAGAGGAAGAAGTCCGGCGTCTCACTATACTCCAGGGCGAGCTGGGCGTCTCCACTTAGCTCGGTAAAGGCGCGGTCTAGGAACGAGAACAGAGCGGACTCATGGATGTGCTCGTTAGCACTGGTAATGGAGCTCTGAGAGACCTGGATGTTCCACTGCGCGATCTGGAAGACGGCGGTGAGCACGATGGCGGTGATGGCGAGCGCGAGGCAGGCCTCGAGCAGGAGGTAACCACGCCGCAGCGTTCCACGTCGTGCGCGGGGGGACTGGTGGTGCTGGGAGGGGGAGGGATTAACGCGCATAGAGGTTTGCATGACGCCACGTTTGGGCGGTTCGGGTTACGTAGCCGCCATCTTCCCACCAAGATGCCTCTACCTTCACCTCAAAGAGGCGGTCTAGGATGATGCCGTCTCTGTTCGTGAGTTCGGTGAGGGGGGTAATCGTGGTAGCGATCTGAATGTCCCACTCATCGATGAGTTTAGTGGGGAGAGTGCCCTCGGCGATGCTTGGGGTAGTCATAGCCCGGCGGAGCTCATTATGAATAATACGGCTGATCACCGCCTCGCGCTTAGTCTCAAACCCCAGCCGCGAGATGTTCTGCATGGCGATGGCGATCCCTGTGATCATCGCCCCAGCTATGGCGACAGCCAGGACGACCTCCAGGATCGCAAACCCACTACGTGGTCGGAGAGCTGGCCTGGTGCGAGGGGAGGAGGGCGTGAGCATAATGAGGAGAAGGGGGGGATTACTTAGCGATGTAGCTCTGCTGATCCTTCACCCGCGCGGTCAGTGGGTTCATGTCCAGGATGATCCAGTTTTGCCCATCGACCAGGCGGATGGAGAGCGGCTCGCAGAGCCCTGCGGGGGTGAACTGCCAATAATGGGGGCGGGAGGACTCCTTTGTGATGATCGGGTTAAGCCAGGTATCTTCCTTAGCCCCCCAGCGCCTAAGCGACACGGTGACGTCAGCTTGGAAGCGGTCGACCTCCCTGTAGCGCTGGTCATGGGACTCGCCCGGAGTGCTGCTCTGCTGGTTCATGGCGCTCTCCAACACGAGGGTACGGTCGTCGAGTAGGGCGAGCCGGTGTGGGGTTTGGCGTAGGTATGCCTGGGTATGCCCCTTGCTCGCGAGCGCCTCGATCTTACTAGCGGCGGTCCGCAGTGCCTTATCATCAGCCTGTCCATTATAGGCGACTAGCCCCATCGTAGCGATCAGAGAGATAATCACCATCGCCACGATCAGCTCTAGCAACGTCATCCCAGCAGAGAGAGCTCTGCCAGGGGACTGTGAGGAGACGGGAGATGATTGCATAAGGGGGGAGTGAAAGGGCGTGCTATTATACCCCTAGTGGGAGCGATTAATACTCGTCTTGTGAGCTGATGTCGTCATCTGTCCCGAGCTGCATGTCCTCGCCCTTAGAGATGATCTCGAACGTGCTAGGGTCCTTCGTGCCAGGGAACTTATACGTGTAAGCGTTTTGCCATGGGTCCAGCGGGACGGACTTCATTTGCTGGCGCCAGTTACGCGGGACAGGGGCGGTAGTGGGCTTTGTCACGAGGGCTTCTAGGCCTTGGCTCTCGCTGGGGTAGGAGCCAGCTGCAGAGCGGTAGGACTCTAGGAGAGACGTCATCCCACGGATCTTCATCTGGGCAGCTTGGTCGTTAGCATTGCCCATGGCCCCCCCAAAGTAGGTCATCCCTGCACCTAGGATCACGCCAATAATAGCGACTACAATGACGATCTCTAGGAGTGTCATCCCGGACTTATGGTGTGTTCTTTTATGCGATTCTATCTTCATGTCTGGAAAGCGTAAGCGAACGATGCTTTTACGTCAAGTGCTGGGTTTTATCGAACTCAGATACAGTGAGCGCGATTACATCGATCACATAGGTGATCTCCGCTGGGGTGATGCAATACGGGGGCATAAAGACGATCGTATCTATGATCGGTCGTGTCAGCAGACCATGCGCGCGCGCCCGCTCGCAGACCTTGCTCCCCACTCGCCATACTGCCGGAAACGGCTCCCCGGACGGTTGCCGCAGCTCTATGCCGCTCACTAGCCCTCTGTGCCGTACCTCATAAACATAGGGCGATACTGACTGCAGACGCTGTAACTCAGACGCTAAGTGCGTGCCCAATGCCCGAATATGCTCCAGCGTATGCTCCTGCTCCAGGATATCCAGTGAGGCATGCGCGACCGCGCAGCCCAGCTGGTTTGCCGTGTAACTATGTCCGTAATAGAAGGCATGCTCTCGCGGTCCTAGGAATGTATTATAGATCTCCTCGGTCGTTAAGGTCGCCGCCATCGGGAGGTACCCACCCGTCAGCCCCTTAGCCAGGCACAGAAAGTCAGGAACCACGTCCTCATGATGGCAGGCAAACATCTCGCCCGTACGCCCGAACCCTGTCATCACCTCATCTAAGATCAGATGCATGCCTCTCTCTGCAGTCCACTGGCGGAGCTGCGCCAGCATCCCGCTCGGCCACGGCGTCATTTGGTTCACCCCCTGCATGATCGGCTCGATGATCACGGCGGTTACTCCCTCCAGTGTCGTCTCTGGCAGGGCATAGAGCTCCTCCATCTGCGCCACACGGGTAACAGGTAACCCCAGCTTCGCGAAGCGGTCAAAGAACAAGGACACCCCACCCAGTGCCGCCGCTCCCATCGTATCCCCATGATAGGAGTTCGCAAAGCAGATAAAGCCCTGTCGCCGCTCCGCCGCAGGCTCCGACGACTGCATACGCGATTGTAGCGACATCTTCATCGCCACCTCTACAGCGGTAGACCCATCATCAGAGAAGAAGCAGCGCGACAGCCCCCCACAGGGGAAATACCCACATAAGCGCGCGGCTAAGGTCGCGGCGTTTGCATGTGCATACCCGAGGTATGAGGTATGCGCGACCTTCTGTAACTGCTGCTGGATGGCAGCATCCAGCCGGGGGTGCCGATGCCCATGAATGTTCGTCCAGATGGACGAGTTCCCGTCCAGATAGCTCTGCCCATCACGATCCGTGAGCCATACGCCATCGCCAGACTCCAGGAGCACCGGATCCCCCGCACACCACTCATCCTGAGGGGTAAAGGGATGCCAACAATGCTGCCAATCCAGGGCAATGAGATCCTGCGTAGTCATCCTCGATGGGCGCTCTATGGACGGACGGGAGGCTCTACCCCAAACTCCTTCTCCAGCACCTTATCTACGGATTGGACGATCTTCCAGGTACAGCGGCGGCGCTGATACTTTGCCCACAGCACCTCACGCAGCTCCTTCCACAGTTCCTCCGGGATCTCGATATTCTCATCCCATTCAGGATCTGTCTGTAAGGTCGTAGACATTTGCCAGCGACCTGCGTGGTAATACGCGCGATAATAACGGCGACCTTCGTCCGTCTCTACTTTCCATTCGTGTTTTTGCATAGTTGTAAGGGAAGCTTAATGATCCTGATAAATGCACGCTGTTGACTTGATCTGTACAATATGGTCTGCAACAACTCATTTCATGGAATCGCATGAAGTATTAAAAGAAGCGTTTGAGAAAACAAGCCCTAAAGCACTCGCATCTGATCTAGGAGTCTCCCTCTCCCTCGTCTATAAGTGGGGGCAAGACCAATCCGAGCTTGGCAGTGGCAGCCGTAACCCCCTCGACCGCCTCCTAGCGATCATCAGAGCCACCGGCGACCTCCGCATCTTACGCTGGCTCTGTGAGGAGTCCGGCGGCTACTTCGTCACAAACCCAGACTCTAAGTGCCAAAAAGGGTTCGAGGTCCTCCCCGCCACCAGCGAGATCCTCACCCAGTTCTCCACCATGATTAATAAGATCTCAGAGTCCGCCCAAGACCACTCCATCACAGGAGATGAGGCCGAGGAGATCCGCGCATGCTGGGATATCCTAAAGGGCTACACCGAGGGCTTTGTCCGCTGCTGTGAGGAGGGCGACTTCGAGAAAATGGAAGACAGCCATTAATGAATAGTAACCCTTTTTTGGTAAAGACCAGGGTTACGACTGGCGTGAGGCATAAACTCTGAGACCGCATCTGGGGCAGGAATTATGCGCGGCGGTGGGAAAGCCAGTTGACAGACGAGGGTGGTCGTTTCTAATTGTGGGCATATGAAACTGACAGGATTTGCCGATGAAGCGGCACAGGATTTGACGACACAGATTCACGCCACGCAGGAGCTAGGATGGGATGCGATCTCTGCACGTGGCATGAACGGTAAAAACATTCACGAACTCAGTGAAAGTGAGTTTGAGGCAGTGGCAGACGAGCTAGAGACTGCGGGGATTCATATTCCAGAAATGGGATCACTCATCGGGAACTGGGCTAAGCCGATCACGACGGACTTTGATATTACCATAGGTGAGATCGAGCGCGCTATTCCACGCATGCAGCGCCTAGGCACTAAGATCGTACGCATCATGTCGTATGCACAGAACCCCTGGGGGCAGGATCAATCCGAGGCTGAGCGGTTCCGCCGCCTCCGTGAGATTACAGCGCGCTTTACGGATGCGGGGCTGGTCACCGCACATGAGAACTGCATGAACTGGGGCGGGTTCTCCGCTGCGCACACGCTCCGTCTGGTAGATGAGGTTCCGGGCTTAAAGCTCATCTACGATACGGGTAACCCGGTCTTCCAGCTGGATCGTGCCCGCCCGGTAGCGGACGGCAGCTTCCCGTGGCAAGACGCGCTCGCCTTCTACCAGGAAGTAAAGGAGCACATTGTCCACATCCATATTAAGGACTGTCTGAACCCTAAGGCCGAAGGTGAGGAGCCTGAATACGTCTTCCCAGGGAAGGGGCAAGGGTATGTCTCTGAGATCCTAGCGGACCTAAAGGCGTCCAACTACACTGGTTACATCGCCATAGAGCCACATGTCGCCACCGTCTTCCACCTCACCGAAGGGCAACAGCCAGACTGGCAGCAATGCTATGACAGCTATGTACAATACGGGCGTGAGCTAGAAGCGATCATTCAGAGCCTGTAGTTACACGAGATACACATATAACTTCATGTATGAAATAACAAGCCTAGGAGCGCCAGCATCCCTGCTGGCACTGGGCTTTATCTG
>CAYWAG010000116.1:0-5619 GCA_964455925.1 uncultured Verrucomicrobiales bacterium
TATTTGACTCAATAAGGTCTCTATATTGAACTTTGATTAAATTATTTGATCAAAATAAACAAAATCCTCTGTGTCTCCGTGCCTCTGTGGTTTTCCTAACTGCGGATTCTAGGATACTGGGGATAAGCTCAACTAGAATTGTAATCGGATTTTGCTTCATACCCTATACGACGCTAGAGTCTCACGATGGTTGCGTCACCACGGCTTTGGCGGGGACGGTAATCGTAAAGCGTGTTTCCTGGTTCGGGATGGAGTCCCACTCGATCTGTGCGCCATGTGCCTCCACGGCACGCTTGACGATAGAGAGACCTAAGCCCGTGCCCTTGACCTCCTGCTGTGAGTGATCCTTAGCGACGCGATAGAAGCGGCGGAAGATGTAGGGGAGATCCTCTGCAGGGATCCCCTTTCCGTTATCCGCCACCCAGAGGGACAGCTTACCACTCTCTGCGCATTGTTGCGCGCCTATCGTGATGTGTACCTCCTGCTCCGCATTCTGCTTAATAGCGTTCTCTATGAGGTTAAAGAAGATCTGCCCCCAATAAAAGCGGTCGCCGATCATCTGGAGGGAGGGGTCGGCGATCTCCACAGACAGGCTCACATGCGAAGCCGTCGCCAGCCCCCCCATATGCTGGATACAGCTTTCGATGCACTCATGCACGGTGAAGCGCTGCTTATCTAAGAGTTGTGCCCCCCCAGACTCCAGCTTAGAGATCGTCAGCATTTCCTCCAGAATCTGGTTTAGCCGCTCTCCATGACGCTGCAGAATCGTCAAAAAATGGAGGGTCATCTTATCATCAGCACGCACCTCGGCATCCATCAACGTGTCGACATACCCATTAATAATCGTGAGTGGAGTGCGTAACTCATGCGAGGCATTCGCGATAAAGTCCTTGCGCACCTGCTCGTTGCGCTCTTGCTCCGTATAGTCGTGCAGGATCACCCGCGTAAAGTGCCCATGGTTCTCGTCCCGGATCGCCTTCGTCTCGACCAAATAATAGCGGTCTTCCCCCTCAGTATACGCCACACTGTCTAAGTGCAGGCACAGCTCACGCCTCAGTGGCTCCTGCGTTTGGACAGCCTCCTCTACTACCTCTAGCACCTCGGGGATCTGGATCACATCACGGTATGATTGCCCCACGATGTCCTGACGCGCAAAGAATCGCGCCGCCTCCGTATTCACCAGCGAAATGCGCGCCTCTGCATCCAGCACCAACAGGATCGTATCATGCGCCCGCATCAGTAACTTATGCTCAAACTCTAAGTCCCCTACCCGCTCACACTGCGCTCGCACGGACTCTGTCAGCGACGCCCGCTCAGCATACAGACGACGCAGACGTAGCGTAGCCCACCCCGCATACAGCAACAGAGCCAAGCTCAGTAACACCAGCCCGACACCAGCTGGCATCGGGAGTGATGACAGGATGAATGCGGGTACAGGGATCATAGGAAGGAGTTACGCGATGCGAGGATTAATCCCCTTTCTTTAAGAAATATAAGTGGCTTTCGCCACAATATGGGCAACAGATCACCCGTTGCTTCGTCACCAGAGATAGGGCTAAGGGCATACGCAGACTGCCCGCCAGCTCTGGCACATCATGACGTCTGGTGCAGTGCATCTTCGTCATAAACTGCACCCGACATAGACGACAATAAATACGGCGAGAACACGCTAGGAAGAGGAGGCAACTCACCACCGCCAAGCCAAACAAGGCGGCACTAATATACAGCCCATATGGCACTGGGTACACAAACATAAGCACCTGGATCATCAGGCTATAATACACCAGCGGAATAGGAGCGAGAAAGCAGAGCGCGGTGAAGAAATAGAGGCGTTCGTTAATATGATATTTTGCTCTACGTGAGTTCTTAGACATTGTTGTTGTTGTTGTTGCTAAGGTCTCAGAGAGAGTAGATAGGACTTATGCTGTCGGTAAGGTTGACCTAGAGGAGTCTCCACCCCTTTTGTGTGGACACGCGCTAGACCTTTGCTCACCAGGAGTTCATGAAGCCATTGCTTTTTTCCCTGATAGTCCACACGCACAAAGGCGTATTGACGTGGCCCTTGGTAAACAAGCTCTTTCTTTGTGTAAACCTCAAACTTGCCCTGATTTAATACCTTAGTTGTAAACTCTTTAGCCTTTTTCCCTACCTCGAGTGCTTGCTTATAGCTTAACCCTCCTAGGTCTCGCCCTTGATCTTCGACCCGCTGGCGGTGATCCGCATACGGCTTATCACGTGACTCTGGGGTATCAACATAGTAGAGCCGATACTCCTGCTGGGTGCCATCATGGTTCACGAGGAAGCTATCTCCATCGTTATATTTGCTAGAGACCAGGTCACAGCTGAGATAGACTTGATATCCAGAGGTAACCTTCACGGGCGTCGTCGCAGCCGTGTCCCCAGAGGACGCCCCGCGCTTACTGTTAGAGAACCAGGCCGCTATCCCCGCGATCGCGGCAACCACGAGGCGCAGAATCATGCGGTTGCTTAACCCGCCCCGGCGCCCACCAGAGCGCCGCAGAGAAGACAGAAGACGGCGTAATACTTGTGAGTTCATAGAATAAGATACTATACGAATATTAATAGAAAAAGTGGAAATAAATCATACCAGTAATCCCTGCCGCGAAGCAATAGTAGGCGAAATACTCCAGCTTACCGCGCTTAACAGCATCCATCACGAGGAAGATCGCTGCTAGCCCACTGACAAAGGCTGCTAGTGCCCCGATGAGGTATTGCGTGGCCTGATCCGCAGCGAGCTGAGAGAACGCATCGCGCTCCTTCACCACTGCCCCTAAGATCGCCGGGATCGACATAAGGAAGGCAAAGTCCGCCGCTTTCTTAGGCGTCACGCCCGACAGTAAGCCCGCGGTAATGGTAGAGCCACTCCGAGAGATCCCAGGTAGGATCGCAAAGGCCTGCCCGATGCCCATAAAGAGCGCCGTCTTCCAGCTAATTTCCTTTGCCTTACTCTGGATAAACTTAGGCGCGAACAGAAGCGCCCCCGTGACTAACAGGAGCCCCGACACGAGCACTGGGTTCTCATATGCACCCTTAAAGAGGTCGCCAAGCGGAGTTAAGACCAGGAGCACCGCTGGCACGGTCGCAAGCCCGAGGTAAAGAATCCACGCTCGCTCCTCACGTAAGGCAGGCGTCCACAGTGATCGCGTCATGTTCCAGAGCTTACGCCAAAAGTAAACAAAGACACTCAGCAAGGTCCCCACATGCAGAATAATCTCAAACAAAATATTATCCTCCTTAATCCCTAGCAGGAATTGGGTCAACACGATATGCCCCGAGGAAGAGATCGGCAGAAACTCCGCAAAGCCCTGCACCACTCCCACAATAATTGATTTCCAAATTTCCATACCCCCACTGGTAGGGAGAGAGTTATTAAGAATAAAGAGGAAATTACGTTTTTATGGGCTCTTCTCGGAAGTTTGTGGAAGGAAGAGCTGCGTTGTGATGACGTAGATTTCTGATTATCGCAGAGGGTGTTAGGTTTTACGTTTTAAGTTTTAGGTGCCTTTTGCGTGAATCATCACACTTGATTACCATCACATGACTCCTCAAAGCCTCAATCAGACTCTATTGAACAATTGAGCTCCTCACCTTCTTTCTAACTCTCCACACAAATCCCACAAGAACTTTTTTATGCCCCCTCAGACCGAGATGCTCTCTAAGTTCCGCACGAAATAATGAGGGGCGAGGTCTGGTAGCTTGCGGTAGAGGGCGGCGGGACGGCGGCCGGTTTGGCGGAGGGCGCCTGTTTCTTGGATCACGCCGCTCGCCTCCATACGCCGGCGGAACGACTTCTGCTGGATCGAATGACCGAGGATCGACTCATACACTCCCTGCAGCTCTGAGAGGGTAAAGTCCTGCTCCATAAGGTAGACTGGCAAGGTCGTGTAGAGGGTCTTGCTCCGCAGACGCTCTAGACACTGCTGGAGCACAGCGGCATGGTCAAACGCCAGAGGGAGGTCCAGCGCCTCCTGCACAGGGATCAGTGCTGCCTCTGAGGCACCGTGTTTCGCCCGGAGGTCAAAGGTCGAGTGCGGGATGAGGGCATAGTAAATGGTCGAGATCGTCCACCCACGCGCATCGCGATCTGGGCCGCCAATGCTCATCACCTGCTCTAGATAAGGGGAGGCGAAGCTAGTCTTATCCCGCAGTTTACGCAGGGCGGTCGCCTCCAGCGAACTGTCCTGCCCGATGTCTACATACCCACCGACGAGCGACCACTGCCCCAGGCATGGATGCTCTGCACGCTTGATCAGCAGGACCAGGAGCTCGCCCTGATGCACTGTAAAAATGGCGGAGTCCACCGCCGTACTGGGACGCTGATAGTCATCAGGGTTATACTCCGCCAGGAACTCATCTTCCGTCATCACCGCGCCCTTTCGTTACAGCATGTGCCCCATGCGGTTCTTCTTCGTGGCGAGGTAGTCCGCATTGTTAGGGTTCCCCTCGGGCTTGATCGGCACTTGCTCCACGATCTCCAGACCGTATCCGTCTAGGCTGATCAACTTCTTAGGGTTGTTCGTCATGAGCTTAATCTGGCGGACCCCCAGGTCGTGTAGGATCTGGGCACCGGTGCCGTATTCGCGCATATCGGCACCATACCCCAGCTTCTCGTTAGCCTCCACGGTATCCAGCCCTCGTTCCTGGAGCTTATACGCCTTAATCTTAGCAGGCAGGCCAATGCCACGCCCCTCCTGACGGAGGTAGAGAAGCACCCCGCCCTCCTCCGCGATCCGCTCCATCGCCATGTGGAGCTGCCCGCCACAGTCGCAGCGCTGAGACATAAACACATCGCCCGTCAGGCACTCAGAGTGGACGCGTAAGAGGGTAGGAGACTGAGGGTCGATCTCGCCCTTAACGAGCGCTAGGTGGTGTGAGTCATCGGTATCCACGGTATAGAGGTGGCAGTCGAAGTCCCCCCAATCCGTGGGAAGCTTAATGACCTCCTCACAGTGAACGTGCTTCTCATGGCGGCGGCGGTACTCGATCAACTGGGACACGGTGCAGGCCTTTAGCCCGAACTCCTGCTGATACGCCCCCATCTCTCCCGTGCGTGCCATCTCTCCGTCCTCCTTCATGATCTCACAAATCACACCGGCAGGAGGGAACCCTGCCATGCGTGCGAGGTCGACGGCAGCCTCTGTATGGCCAGCGCGCTTTAGCACGCCACCTGCCGCCGCGCGGAGGGGGAAGATGTGCCCTGGCTGCACGAGCTCTGTATGGTCTCTGGTCTCATCCGCTAGAATACGGATCGTCTCCGCCCGATCCGCAGCAGAGATGCCTGTAGTGATCCCCTGGGCGGCATCGACAGAAACGGTGAAGTCCGTCTTTAATGACTCCGTATTCCGGGGAGTCATCGGAGGGAGGCGTAAGGCTTCCGCTCTCTCAGCGGTGATGGGAGCACAGATTAATCCCCGCCCGTGAGATGCCATAAATGCGATCTGCTCAGGAGTAATCGTCGATGCGATCCCTACTAAATCCGCCTCATTTTCACGCCCAGGATCATCTGCAACGATAATTAAGCGGTGTTGCTTAAGCTCCTCTACGATCTCCTCGATCGGGCTAAATTGTAATGCACTCATCTTGTTCTATCTAAAAAAA
>CAYWAG010000117.1:0-5569 GCA_964455925.1 uncultured Verrucomicrobiales bacterium
CCCCGGGCTTTGGGCTTTCTCCCCTATCGGGGAGACCGTGTTGCGAAGTTTCACGGCTGCTCTTTGAGTGTAAGGCTCTCCTGCGAAGTCTATTGTGGTATTCCTATTCTGCGCTGAACCTCTTTTGCACTCAATGCGGTGGTGCAGATGTGAGGGTAGAGCGTCGCCGCAGCGCGTCCTGTGCTGCGGCGTTCTCGGGGTGACCAGTTCTCTCTGCGAGAGAACCAGCCCGGCACA
This sequence comes from uncultured Verrucomicrobiales bacterium, assembly GCA_964455925.1. Taxonomy (GTDB): domain Bacteria; phylum Verrucomicrobiota; class Verrucomicrobiia; order Verrucomicrobiales; family Akkermansiaceae; genus WTJZ01. Next base: position 238 of record CAYWAG010000117.1, read on the forward strand.
CCTCTTGGGTTATTTGGCATTATAGATGCCTCTCATTTATGTCCCGAGGTGCTGGTTGGATAGTGATGGGCCTGGATATCTATGAACCAGGATAGTGATGGTTAGCTCTTTTTGTCGTCGTCCTTCTTGTCCTCTTCATTGATGGACTTCTCGGCACGGGCGATTTCGCTTTCGAACTCGTTGCGGGCTTTCTTAAATTCACCGCTGGCTTTGCCGAGTCCTTTGGCGAACTCAGGGATTTTCTTAGCGCCAAAGAGGACGAGAATAGCGACGAAAATCACTCCGATTTCCATAGGCCCGAGTGGACCAAATACTGCAAGTGTTGACAACATGGGTGTATTTTAGCGAGAAGAGAGGGGCTTGTCTATCATTCTTTTTAGGCACTCTTTAGGCGTGCATTCTGAGTATGAGCCTTGACGGTGGTAGGAGCACGCCTTAGAGTGCAGGGCAGTGATCCTGTGCGCGGAACGAGGGAGATATTATGTGTGAGAAAGATGTAACAAATTATAGCCTGATCCAGAGGGCTTGTGCCTTGAGTGATCAGCAGGCTTGGGATGAGATCTATAAGACGTACAGCCGCTTTATCTTTCACCTCATCCATAAGTCTAATGTGGACTACAGCTCTCGTGATGATGTGCACCAGAAGGTGATGATCGGTCTGATGCAGGGGATCGAGCGGTATGACTCTGCTAAGGGACGCTTCCGTAGTTGGCTGGCGCAGATCGTGCGGAATACGATCGCGAACCATTATAGGAAGGAGTTTACCCTGAAGAATCAGATGTTAGTGTTTACGGACGATACAGAGGCCTTACCAATGGCGCAGGAGGCTGAGGTTGACCAGCGGATCGAGGAGGAGTGGGAGTCTTACCTCATGGAGCGCGCGATCGAGCTCTCTGAGCAGTCCTTTAAGGGGCATGCACTGGAGGTGTTTAAGCGGAAGTTACGGGGGCAGGAGACCGCTGAGATCGCGGCGGAGCTTAACATCAGTGCGAACTCCGTGTACACGCTATTCCAACGGGCGAAGGGGCATGTGGGGGAGCAGGTGAAGCTGCTGGTGAAAGAGTATGAGCGGTAGATCCTGCGTGCCATGAGCGAGGAGCAGATATATAAGAAGAACCTGCTAGACGCCTTTAAGGAGGCAGAGGCGAGGGATGATGAGGCGTATCTGCGCTTGAGCCAGTCTTATATTGATCTTTCGCACCCTGGGGAGCGGTATCGAGACTGGGAGTTTCTGGGCGAGGGTGCCTTTAAGGAGGTCTATAAGGTCTATGACCAGACGATGAAGCGGTATGTCGCCCTAGCTCTGTTAAAGGAGAGCCGTGGGGCGCGCTTCTTTGACACGTTTATCCATGAGGCTTGGCTCACGAGTTCGCTACAGCACCCGAATATTATTAAGGCTTATGACATCGGTCTGCACGAGGGAACGCGCCCCTACTTTACGATGGATCTGAAGCAGAGTATGAGCTTTAGATCGCTGGTGCTGGAGAGGGTAGGGGAGACGTATGATAAGGAGCGGGTGCGTGAGGTGTTGTTAGCCTTAGTGAAGGTCTGTGATGCGGTGTCCTTTGCGCATTCACAGGGGGTGGTGCATCTGGACCTGAAGCCCGATAATATTCAGTGCGGTGATCATGGTGATGTCTTACTCTGTGATTGGGGGCTGGGGAAGAGTACCGCAGACCAGCCTGCGATGGACTGCGAGCTGAATGCGGAGCTCAGTGCGGTGGCCCCGCATACGCTCTATGGCGAAATCAAGGGCACGGTCGGCTATATGGCGCGGGAACAAGTAGTAGAGGGCGGTGAGAAAGGGCCCTGGACGGATGTCTATGGTCTGGGCTGTGTGTTGCACTTTATTTTGGTCGGTGCTCCTCCCTTTTCTGGGGAGGCGGCAGAGTATATTCACGCGGTGCAGCATGAGGAGGTGTGTAGCTTACGCGCGAGATATCCAGACCGACAGATCCCAAAGTCATTAGATGCGATCACTCGGAAGGCACTGGCGCGTCTGCCGGAGGAGCGTTACGCCTCTGTGGCGGCTCTGCAGGCGGACTTACAGTGCTACCTCGCTAGTATGCCGACCTCGGCAGAGGCACCTGGGATGTGGAGGCGGGCGACGCTGTATACCCGCCGTCATAAGCGCTCTATGGTAGTGCTGTGGGGGGCGTTATGTTGGCTGCTGGGGGTATCCCTTTGGTTCCTAGCGCAGCAGCGAGAGAAGTCGCGGGTGGTGGCGGCAGCCCTGGCAGAGCAACGCGAGGTAGAGGCGCTGGCGGAATATGAGAGTAAGGTCACGGAGGCGTTTCTGGATAACTCTAATGAGACCCTTTTCGCGGATTTCTTAGAGCAAGATCCACGGGTCTCCTTTGAGAACCAAGAGGCGATCCTAAAGCTGACGCGCTCTCTAGCCCAGCGGAACCAAAAGACTTATAAGCTGAATGCCTTTCAAGATCTGGTCTGCTTAAACCTTGCGCGTGCGCTCTCATACAGCGGTGATGAGGGGCTAGAGAAGTTTATCTACCATCAGAACATCGCGCAGGTCGCTCCGCATTATAACTTCACTGCGGATCGACGTCCCTCGATCGCAGAGCTACGCGACTTCCTGGCACGGATTAACCGAATGCGAGAGCATGGTGGTAAGTTCGCGGGGAATTACTTTCATCCTTTCCTGATGGCATCTATCATTCATTATGACTGGCACTCGCGCCCTGTCAAAGATGGGTACACGCCCGTGTTGATCGAGTTTCTCCAATATGCGAACCAGCATATCCCATCCTTTCAGCAGACCTGGTCAGAGGAGCAGGATCACCTTACACTCTCTTCCCATAGTCATATTTCCACTCCAGTAGTCCTGCAGGATAAGACCGTCCTGACCTACCTAAAGCTAAAGACCCTGAGCTTAGCGCTACCCGTGGCGAATGTCTGTATCCTGCACGGTGCCACGATCGAGGTCCTAGACCTCTCTGCGGCTCAGTTGATCGTTAAGGTTCCTCATGCTACCGAGCCGATCAAGGTGCAGGGGCTCCAACAAATCATCATCGACCCGTCACTCCATAGAGCGGAGGAGGTCCGAGCGCTGTTTGGCAGTGGTGATCAGGTCGAGATTGTTTTAAGGCGCACTGAAGGTCAGTAGATTTAGTATTGTGAGAAATTTCTTTATTTTTACAATTAAATCCCTTATGATTAATTTTAATGGTTAAATTTGTATTTTTTATATTATCTGGTCTGATGGCATTGTCATTACATGGGCAGGAAGCTCGTAAGTGGTTACTCTCTGATGGGATGATGTTCGAAGCGAGCGTTGTATCTGTAGATACGAGTACCGTGAAACTGAAGGCGGAGAGTGGGAAGGTGGCGTCTGTGCCCTTGCAGAAGCTCAGTGTTACAGACTTAGTGTATCTCGTAGATAAGCAGGGGGTGGAGCAGGAGCCACTGAGCCGTTATTACTCCCGAGATGTGGAGCAGGAGTTCCGACCGAACAAGAAGCTGATGCGCAAGGGGAAATCAGTGACGATTAGGACGGAGGAGGAGAGGCTGAAGTTCTCGACCTTCTCTACGGAGCACTTTGAGATTTGGTCAGACGAGCGCATAGACTTCGGCTCCATCGCAGAGTTACTCGAACGGGCGTGGTTCTACACCGCGTGGCATCATCCAGATTTTCGAGAGCGCTTTACGAAGAAGCGTCTCGTGCTCTTTACGCATTCCGAGGAGGCCGCCCAAGCAATATGCGAGTGGTATGCTACGCAGCGCCCAGAGTTATCCTCTGACCGCATCCAGCAGATCCGAGAGTCCTGGCCTCTGCATGAGCAACAATGGCACCTTAACCTTCCTGAGTTTGCTGAGCGGAACCTGGATAGTACAGTTCTCTACTGGCGTGGTGATAAGCGTGACTCCTCTAGCCCAGAGACCGAGCAGTTTCGCTTTATGATTACCTACGCTCATCTTTACCACCATTATGATCGCTCGATCATGCGTGATGATGCGGAGGGGATGGAGGCGATGCATTACTTCTACTACGCTAAGCGGATGGAGGCGGAGTATTCCTTCTATGATGAGGTGACCCTTGCCATCGGGTCGGATACTGGAGTTGTGCCGGGGCAAGGGCGGATCCGGGACTTTGGTAAGGCGCTCGTAAAGGATATTAGCGAGGGGCAGCGCGAGGCGCGCATGGACTATTTATTCTCCATTGAGTTCGCTCTTCGCGAGGAGGTCGACTTAAGCCAGCAGCTCTACTCGATCTCGCATTTCTTACATTCGGATATGCGCCATGAGATGGGAGTGGCTCGCTATATAGCAGGTCTCAATGACCGCTCCCTCCAGCATAATGCAGAAAACCTCGCGAAATGCTGTGGTTACGCGAGTGCGGAAGAACTCTCTACTGCTTACCGTGCGTATCTACTGGCAGGGGAGTTCCGCTAAATTCGACACCGAGTGTCCTAATGCGTCTGCCTGCCCCCTATATAATAACCTGTAGGGATGAGATCTATATGTGGAAAATAAATATGCCTTAGGTGAGTGATGGCATCGGTGGGGCGGTAATTCATGTATAGAAGATTATTTCTCCTAATCCAGCAGACATGAAAACGAACATTCAACACATCATCGGCATACTCATAGGGTCTCTCCTGTTTACCTACGCTCAGGAGGGGACTCCGCAGGCGGTCTCACTCTTTGATGGCCAGACGCTCAGCGGCTGGAAGGTGCTGAATGAGTCCCATCATGCTAAATATTGGTCTGTCACAGACGGCACGATCCAGTGCTCTAGCGGGGGGGAGAAGATGAAGCCGACGACCTTCCTCTACTCTGAGAAGGCGTATGAGGACTTTATCTTTACCTGTAAGTTCCGCATCACTGGGGATTACTCCACGGGCTTAGTGAACAGCGGGATTCAGTATCGCTCGATCGTAGAGCAGGCTAAGCCGCATAAGCACTGGCGCATCGTGGGGTATCAGGCCGACATTGGTCGTGGCTGGTGGGGCGGTATCTATGATGAGCACCGCCGAGGGAACATCTATAAGGTCGATGCGAAGGCTCTGCTTCAAAGTGCCTTTAAGGAGGATGCATGGCACACATACCGCATCGTCTGTAAGGGGGATAACCATAAGCTCTATATTAACGGCATTCTCACCGCTGATTATGTGGAGGAGGATGAGACCATTCCATCTAAGGGGCACTTCGCCCTTCAGCTCCACGGCGGTGGTATCTGCCAGATCCAGTATAAGGATATCAAAATTATCGAACTCTAAACTGACGTTTCTCTCCCCTAAATTTTTCCATTCTTTATCCATCCATTTATGAAGTACTCTATTCCGTCAGCATTAGTCGGCATCCTTACTCTATC
>CAYWAG010000118.1:0-5510 GCA_964455925.1 uncultured Verrucomicrobiales bacterium
TTCTGGCGTTCATGCCCAAGATGGGCATGCCACGGTTATCGCCGTAATGTGAGTTTCTACTTATGCGCTGGTGTGCTACTCGCTGACTTCTACGCGGTAGAAGCCCTTCAGCTGGCCTGAGGTCTGGGCGTTAGGGATCAAGGACGTGGCATCTTCCTCGCCTGTGATGCCGGTCTGGACTACGGAGATCCTATACTGATGGGCAGACGTCAGCCTCCATTTACCGCTCTCCCCCCCCAACGCCTGGCACTACCGGACACTATCGACCTGTGAAGCACGTAAAAAAAGCATTGCCTTCACGCTTGTAATCTGTGAGCCTCTGAGTGATTTTATTCTTACTCAGCGGCCTGCCCCCTCTCTCGCTCGATAGGCCTCTGCGTTCTGTATTCACGTTTTTAGTATTCCCTCATGTCACACACACCTGCTCAGAAAAAGAAAGGCGGTTTCCGGAGACTTATCTGGAAGATGATCGCGGGTTCCTCGCTCATCTTGTTGATTGTTGGCGCCTTTGTCCTCTACCAGGCATACCGCTTTACCCTCCCCCTCTATGAGCGGGCACAGACATATGACCTAGAGCTCATTGATGATGTAGAGACGCCTAGCATTATCTATGATCGCAGCGGGTTCGAGCTCGGGCGTATCTACGTAGAGAACCGCAGTATGATCCCATATGAGGATATGCCGCAGCACTTAATCCACTGCGTGATCTCGCAGGAGGACCAGCGGTTCTGGGAACAGAGCGGGGTCGACTGGGTCGGGCTGCTCCGTGGGGTGTGGCTCAACTTTAAGGCTGGTGAGAATACGCAAGGTGCCAGCACCATGACCATGCAGCTCTCCAGAAATGTGTTCGGGCTAAAGGAAGAGGCCCTAAAGCGGAATGAGTCCGGGATTCAGCGTAAGATCGTCGAGATCTGCGTGGCTCTCCGCATTGGTAAGCTCTACTGCAGCCCCTCTGGGAAGAAGTATATCTTAGAGAGCTATCTGAACCGTGTTCCCTTTGGGCACGGGTATTACGGCGTACGCTCTGCGGCACTAGGCTACTTTGGTAAGGAGCCAAAGGACCTCACCTGGGAAGAGGCAGCATCCATGGTAGCGTGTATTAAAAATCCCTACGCGATCTCGCCGCTCCGTTTCCCAGAGACGAACAAAAAGGCGCGCGACCACGTGTTCCGCCGGCTCGCCGCGGAGGAAGTGATCACGGCAGAGGAATACGAGACCTATATCGCCCTCCCCGTACAGACGAACCCCCAGCCCCTAAAGCGCCAAACCTCCTATGTCTATGAGAAGGTCAGCAAGCTCGCTAAGAAACTAGTAGGTGACGACACCATTGCCCAGGGCGGATATAAAATCTACACCACAATCGACCTCTCCCTACAGAAGAGCACCGAGGAAACGCTCCTGACCCAGCTAGCCAAAGTCGAAGCCACGCCTGGATATACCCACCCTAAGTACGTAGAATATTCCGCAGAGAACGGCCCCCCGGCATATCTCCAGGGCGGCGTGATGATCTCAGACCCACAGACTGGGTATGTCCTCGCTCACGTTGGCGGGCGCGACTATAACCACACGCAATATGACTTCGTAGAGTCCGCCAGGCGCCCAGTGGGGACAGCGATCCTCCCCTTCCTCTACGCGCATGCGTTAGAGAGTGGATACACCCCTGCCAGCATGCTGGATGACAGCCCCCTGGATAACCGTCTGGTCATGATCGGCGGGCGCGAAGGGATCTTAGGAGAATGGGGCGCAGAGACCCTCCTACCGGAATACGAGGGCGACATCTCGCTCCGTCGCGCGCTACAGGCCTCTAAGGTCTCTGCCAGCATCCGTCTGGGGCGTGAGTTATCGATCCAAGACTTTGCCGAGTTCTGCGAGAAATATGAGATGGACTTCCCCGAGGAAGAGGACCTGCTCACGCGTGACCTCCTCGGCTGGACCCCACTCTCTATTAAGGAGACTTCACGCGCCTACGGGAGCTTCGCCAACGGAGGGAAGCTCCGTGATGACTTTACCTACATCGAGCGCATAGAGGACTCTACCGGCACGCTCGTGTACCTAGCCAGCCAGAACGATACGGAGTCGAACCTATCCCAGGTCATTTCCCCTAGCACCGCCTTCCAGGTCTTTGACATTCTCAGCGGGGGGCTACAAAACGGAGGAAACCTCAGCCAGCCCGCACAGAGCCTAGTGCGCCAAGGGTTCCAAGGCGGAGCAAAAACAGGAACCCCGTATAACTTTGCCGATGCCTGGGCCGTTGGCTTTGATCAAAACTACGTATGCACCACCTGGATCGGGTTCCAAAAGGGGAACAACGGCGCGATCCTGCCTAATGGGTTCGCTAAGGACATCGCCTTCCCCGTCGTAGCACAAACCCTATCTCACTTTGACCTCAAGGGACAGCAAGGCAGCCTCCCTATTCCAGAGACCATTGTAGCAAAGGAGATCTGCAAGCTCTCCGGGCAGCTCGCTACGCGCTACTGCTTCGCTGCCGTAGAGTCAGATGAAGGGGACACCACGGATGAACCGGCCTCCTATACCACGACCCAGTTTACCGAATACTTCCGCCGCGGCACAGAGCCGACCTCACTCTGCTCCCTTCACATGGGGCTGAACCCAGGAGATAACTTCGGTGATAAGTTCGGCCCGTCCGAGGGCGAGAGCTCAGCACGCCCCGTCCTCACAGTTAAGAGCGTCAAACCCCTCGGCAACTTCGTCATCGGGGGGGATCCCTATGAGGCCGTCGCAAACGCCCAGAACGAGCAGCGCACAGCAGAGCTGCCAGAGAACTTCCGCAGTAGTAGCCTAGTGCTTAACGATGTGATCCCCGGTGAGAAGGAGTCCATGATCACGCTCCCACGTCCTAAGCAGCTACAGCTTAAGCTCGACCTAGAGAGCCTCGCCCCCTCGTTCTACAAGTCTAGCGCGGTAGAGATCTCTGCCCCTTCACCTGAGGGATAAGAGGTCTATATAAGAGGTTGTCAAGCGGGCAAAAGTATGTAGAAATAGAGGTATTATGGCTACAAATGTATTAGAAAACGGAGTTGAAATCGTGGGAACGATTGAGTTTGCAGGCGATCTTCACCTCGACTGTAAGGTTAAGGGTGAGATTAAGTCCGCCAGTGGCTCCCTCGTGCTAAACCGTAACGCACAGGTCGAAGGAGACGTCTCCTCAGGTCAGCTCACTGTTCACGGTAAGGTCGACGGGGGCGTTACCGCGCAGACTTGTATCCTGGACCAAACCGCAGAGCTTAAGGGTGACCTCTCATACAAATCTCTGGAGATGAAGCCGGGTGCCAAGCTCATCGGTAGCATGAAGATGATTGGCTAAGGCTCACGCAGCCTCCTCTATCCGCCCTCGCTCTCCTCGCAGCGCGCGGGCATCTATCTATAAAGAGTTTTTTCATGACAGTAGAACCAATAGGATCATACAAATCCCAATGGGGCGAAGGCCCCATCTGGTGGGAAGGGTTCCTTTACTACGTCGATATCGAGAAGCACAACATCGTGCGTTTCGACCCTAAGTCCGGTGTCGAGGTCGTCTTTAATGTCGGGCAGCGGGTTGGTACCGTTGTCCCTCGCGAAGACGGCGGCCTCGTCTGGGCTGGTGATAACGGGCTATACTTCCTAGACGAGTTCAGTGGCGAGAGCACCCCCATCACGGATCCAGAGCCGGATAAGGAGAACAACCGCTTCAACGACGGCAAGTGCTCCCCTGACGGACGCTTCTTCGCAGGCACCATCAGCCTTAAGAAGGTAGAGGGTGACGCTAAGCTCTACGCCCTAGACGCCCACCAGCAACTCTCGGTCGCATATGATGGAGTGACGAACTCCAACGGTATCATCTGGAACGCCGCAGGAGACACCGTCTACTACATTGACACGCCACGCCGTGCTGTCACCGCCTTTGACTATGATGCCACCACCGGCGGCTTCTCCAATGAGCGCGAGGCATTCTCTACCGCTGCTATCGATGCCTCCCCAGACGGAATGACCATCGACGAGGACGGTAACCTCTGGATCGCCTTCTGCCACGGCGCCTGTGTCGTCTGCTATGATCCCGCCTCTGGTGAGATGTTACAGAAGGTCGACATCCCCTGCCTAGAGACCACCGCCGTCGCCTTCGGCGGGCACTACTTTGAGGACCTCTACGTGACCACTGGCGTTCATAAGAGCGAGGTGGAGGAGCATGCCGGCAGCCTCTTTGTCATTAAAGGCTTAGGCATCAAAGGCGTACGCTCTCATGCGTATAAGGGATAAACTCCCCTCACATCTTACAGGTGATGAATCTCTCTTAAGGGATTGATCACCTTTTTTATTCCTACTAGCTTCCTCTCTATGCATGCATTGACTCAGCTACTAGACCAGATGGAGCGCCGTATCGGTTGGCTGGCGTTTCCCTCTATTATCCGTTACCTGGCGTACTTCCAGCTCGGAGTCGTCGCCTTATCCCTATTCCGCCCAGGCGCTACAGAGCTACTCACCTTTGACTGGAATATGATTCTAGAGGGGCAGGTCTGGCGCCTCCTTTCCTTTATCTGTATTCCAGTAGGGGCACTAGCGGGATCATCCGGCACCGTAACGCTCATCTTCTCGATCTTTGCCGCGCTGCTCCTCATGAGCTTTGGCGATGGACTAGAGGCCCGCTGGGGCAGCTTTCGCACCACCATTTTCTTCCTCGGTGGCTGGTTAGTATGCCTCCTCGTCAGTATCCTCTACAGCACACTCTTAGGCTACCATGATGCCGACGGGAAGCTCCTCTTTGCCATCCCCACCGCCATCCCTCCCGGCATGCTCTTTGACTACGCCATCCTCTTTGCCTTTGCCACCTACTACCCACGCTTCGAACTACGCTTATTTTTGGTATTCCCCGTGCCGATCTTTATCATTGCCATCATCGGTGGCATCTCGATCCTCCTGTTCGTCTCCATGGGCGTCCCCTTCCTCATCTACAGCTTACTCTGCCTCTCGCACTACCTCATCGTCGCCGTACCTATGCTGCTAAACCGTGGTAAGCGCATGCAACACACCGTTAAGCACCAGGCACGATCCAGAAAGCAACCGACCCACTTTCACGAATGCGCCATCTGCGGGATCAAAGATACCGATGATGACACCATGGGGTTCAGAGTTCGTGCCTCCGATGGACTAGAGGTTTGTGACCGCTGTCGCGAACAAGCGCAAAAGTAAAGACACCTCAGATGCACGAAGTCGCCATTGCACTAGGGGGAAACATTGGAGATCGCCTCGCCCATCTCCAGCACGCCTTCACCTTCTTTCGCACCCTCTCCGCATCGCCCCGCTGGGAGGCATCCTCCATCTACGTCACCGCCCCAGTCGGGTGCCCACCTGGCTCCCCAGACTTCTATAATGCCGTCATCATCTTTGACTACGCCCACACCGGCACGCAACTATTAGCCGAGTGTAAGAAGCTGGAGGTCTCCCTAGGGCGCCTAGTCGATAGCGCACAGGGCGTCCCCAACGCCCCTAGACCCATCGATGCCGACATCCTCTAC
>CAYWAG010000119.1:0-5502 GCA_964455925.1 uncultured Verrucomicrobiales bacterium
GGCGTTCATGCCCAAGATGGGCATGCCACGGTTATCGCCGTAATGTGAGTTATAATTACATTACGGCGGGACGTGCTCACTTCTCCTGGTCGGCGAGCTCTTGCCAGCGCTGGGCCTCCTGGGCGTTACGGCGGTGACGGATGAAGAAGAAGAGGCCGAGGATGACGATGAAGGAGAGGAAGGGCATGAGGTAGCGCTGTTGCTGACGCTGGCTGGTGTTATCCTCCTTTGGGGTGATGCCGGCGGGGTCGGCGTAGTTCGCGGTGTTGACGACGACGGTGAGCGCTCCGTCGCCTAGGAGGATCTCCTCACAGCCATACATGATGCGTCCCAGCACGGGGTGGTCGGTGTAGGGCTGCATGATGCGGTATTCGGTGAAGTTGTTCAGGAAGCCCTCTGGGATAGTGCCCATGACTGGCTCCACGGTGGTGATGGCGAGGATGATCTCGTCCTTCTTTACCTCGGGCTTACCGATGAGCACGCCGTTGAGGTAGGGGCGCTCCTTACTGGAGCTAAAGGGGTTCGCATTCAGCTGGAAGGCGATCTGGCAGCGCATCTCATCCGGGGTGATAGATGCGACGGCGAAGGTGCCTTGTAGCTCTTGGAACTCCTCATAGGCACGGATGGCGGTATTTAGCTCCGCGACGGTGTAAGTGAGGTGGAGCTGGGCGGGGAGGGTGCCCTCAGCGCTGAGCTGCTGGTATTGGGCCGCGAGCTTCTCCTGCAGCGCAGGAGGAATGGTGGCGAGAGGCTCACGGGTGGCGATGTCCTGTGGCGCGTCCTGGGTGAACTCGCTCATCTTACCGCTCTGCAGGAAGGGGACGGTAATAGCGGCGGTAATGAGCGCAATGACGATAAAGCCGATGATGAGCATAATGGCGCAGCCGGCCTTAGGGTCCTTACCCCCAGCGGGGCGCGAATGTGAGAGAGCGGGAGTAGACATAGAGCGAGGGGAGAGAGAGTAGGGGTAAAGAGTCGTGCCCTGGAGGGGCGGATAATATGAGTGAAGCCACAATAGAGGGTTGTCATCAAGACGGAAAGGCGTTAGCGTGCTGCCTCCTGAGTAGCAGGCACGCCTCCAATGGCGGAGGGTGCGGTGCTCCATTCATATTTCATCTCGCATTAGACACAATCAATTATGGCGAAAATTCTCGTAGGACTCTCAGGCGGAGTCGACTCTAGCTTAGCCGCGGCCCTGCTCCTAGAACAGGGGCACGAGGTCGTAGGCGGGTATATGAAGAACTGGATCAACACGGATGACATTCCTGGGGACTGCCCTTGGGAGCAGGACCTGGAGGATGCGCATAAGGTGGCTCAAGTGCTGGGGATCGAGTTTCGGGTCGTGGATCTCATAGACCACTATAAGGAGCGCATCGTGGACTATATGCTACAGGGGTATCAGGAGGGGATCACGCCGAACCCAGATGTCTTCTGTAATCGGGAGATGAAGTTCGGGGTGTTCCTAGACTATGCGCTGGACCAAGGGTTCGAGGCGGTCGGCACGGGGCATTATGCCCGCCGGCGGGGCGGCGAGGCGGGCGCACCCGCGCAGCTGTGGCGGGGATCAGACCCGAACAAGGATCAGTCCTACTTCCTCTCCATGATGAAGCAGGAGCAGGTGGATCATGCCCGCTTCCCCGTGGGTGAGATGCTAAAGACCGAGGTGCGAGCGCGGAGTAAGGAGTTCGGCCTCCCGACTGCGGATAAGAAGGATAGCCAGGGCATCTGCTTCATCGGGAACGTGAAGATGAGCGACTTTCTCACCCATTACGTGCCAGATAAGCCCGGTGACATTGTGACCCCAGATGGGCAGGTAAAGGGGCAGCACCGTGGTCTGCACCTCTACACCCTCGGTCAGCGCAAGGGGCATGGCGTGGCATCCCCACGCACCGGGGTCGCGTATGTGGTGGTCCGGAAGGACTACGCTACGAACCAGCTGGTGGTAGGGTATGATCAGCCTGATACCAGCGGACTCTATACCGTGGACTGCACGATCGGGTCGCTCTCTAGCCTCGGGGCGGATTTCACCACGCCCTTCACCTGTCTCATTCAGCCGCGTTACCGCTCACAGGCAGAGCCTGCACAGGTGACGCCACTCGGTGCAGGGCAGGTAAAGATCAGCTTCCGCACCCCACAGCGGGCGCTCACGCCGGGGCAGATCTGCACGTTCTACGATGGTGCCCGCTGCATCGGGGCGGGCGTGTTTGAGGTGATCCACTAACAAAGGCTACCTGAGCTTACGGTATGCCATTAGGCCGTCTGCGATGGAGCGGGCGGCGGTGGTGTGGAACCATGAGGTGCGGCAACGCTTGAGCTCGTTGCGGTTACTCATGAACCCCAGCTCAACGAGGACGGAGGGGTTACGGGTCAGGCGAATCACGTCGTATCTACCGGCCTTGACCCCACGGTCTTTGACCTTAAGGTTACGATGGACGCGGGGCTGGATTTGTCTCGCTAGCTTGAAGTCCTCGCTTCTGTAGGCGAAGGTCTCTGCCCCTCTGGCAGAGATATTGAGACTGGCATTAAAGTGGATGCTGACAAAGACGGCGTTCGGGTAATCACGCGCCAGACGACAGCGGGTCACACGGCTCACCGTCTTATCCGACATGCGCGTCATGATCACCTTAATCCCGCGCGCCCTGAGCTCGGCACGGAGCTTCAGCCCGACCTTTAGGTTCAGGTCCGCCTCACGGACTCCCATCCAGTAGGCTCCAGGCTCTTTTCCTCCATGACCAGGGTCGATGATCACAGTGTCAAAGTACTTACCGTAGCCCAAACTCAATAAGGCTAAACTAATTATAAATAGTGAAAATGGCTTCATATAACAAATGAGTGTGTTGCGCATTTTTGCGAAAGACGCACGCAAAAAAGATTTTTTTTAACAGGTGAAGGGAAAGTATCAGTTTTTAGGACTTACGCTTGTGTTCTACAAGAAAGAGGCTGTAGGGTAGAGGGCATTCGCCGAAGGCGTCATAGACCTATACGCTTCCCACGGCAGAATTATCCTATTTTTTTACCCCCATCTTATCCCCATGCTCGCCCAACACCTCCTCGACTTCTGTATGCTCCTGCTCTTACAAGCTGTCCTCGGCTTTGATAACCTGCTCTACATCTCGCTAGAGTCTAAGCGCGCGCCAGAGGCTAAGCAAAAGTTCGTGCGGGTGATGGGGATCTCTGTGGCGATCGGGCTGCGGCTCGTGCTCCTCTTCGTGATCCTCAAGTTAGTAGAGCTGGTAAAGGCTCCGTTCTGGTCGTTTGATAGCAGCTGGTTCCATACTGAGATGTCTGGTCACGCGCTGATCACCCTCATCGGTGGTGCCTTTATCCTCTATACCGCGACTAAGGAGATCCTCCACATGATCTCATACGACCACTCGCACCACGGGAATAAGAAGGCAGGGTCCGTCGGCCTCATCATCACCTCCATCGTCATGATGAACCTCGTCTTCTCCTTTGACTCCATCCTCAGTGCCATGGCGATCTCCGATAACTTCTACGTCATGGCATCCGCCATCGTGATCAGTGGGATCATGATGATCGTGCTCGCTGATGCGGTGACAAACTTCCTGAAGAAGAACCGTATGTATGAGGTCGTGGGTCTGTTCATCCTCTTTATCGTCGGGATTCTCCTCGTTACCGAGGGCGCACACCTCGCGCATATCAAGTTCTTTGGGCATGAGATCCAGGCCATGACTAAGACCACCTTCTACTTCGTGATCGCCGTGCTGTTCATCATCGAGATCGTCCAAGGGCGCTATAAGAAGAACCTCATGAAAAAGCAGGACGCCCTCATCGCGAAGGCAGAGAAAGGCGCGGAGAAAGAACAAGATCCGACCAAGGAGGGATAAGCTCTGTGAGAGATTTCCCCAACGACGCGAAGCGCCCAAAGGCAGGGTTCTTTCTGATGCTCCTGTTGGTCTCGCTCGGGTCAGTCGCCATCCTATTACCCGCGAGCCTACCTCAGTCCCCGTATCGGGCGGTAGGTGAGGATGGAGCCGTGGAGCTGCTGCAGATGGTCTTTCTGCTGCTCTCGGCGGCGCTCTTTCTGGCGACCTCTGGTCATGCGGGGCGCTTACGGGTCATCTTTATCGCCTTTGGGCTGGGTGCCTTTTGCGCCGCGATCGGGGAGTATCGCCGCCCGCTGAACGATCTGATAGAGCCTGTACGCTGCGAGTGGCTGCAGCTGGCCCTGCTCGTGGTGGTAGGGGTACTGTTCTTTACGCATACTAAGCCGCTGGCGCGGTTTTGGGGGCTAGCCTCATCGCAGCCGACGACGGGCTTTCTCATCGCGGGATTAATCCTCGCCTACGTCTTTGGGGAGGCGATGGGGACGCGTCGGTTTTGGGAAGCCAGCTTAGGAGCAGGATATGACACGCGCATTCCTCGCATCGTGGAGTCCTACATAGAGCTTCTCGCCTGCTACTTTGTATTCGTCTCCACGCTGGGGTTCTGCCTGCCCATCACGCAGACCCGTAAGAAGAGACGCCAACCACCCCGCCCCGATAAGGACTCATGAGTACGAACACCGCCCCCCGCCGTAAGCCCTGGACCAAACGTCTCAAATGGAGGCTCGAGTTCGCGCTGTATCGTAGCTTAGAGCGCGCGCTGGGGCTACTGCCTATCCAGAGCGTCGCGCTCTTAGGCGAGGTCATCGGGTCACTCGCCTACCGGTGTAGTGCTCCGCACCGCGCGATAGTGAAGCGTAACCTGATGGTGGCACAGAGCACGACGGCAGCCCTGGCACAGCCCACGCCCCAGGAGGTAGAGGCGGTCTTTCGTGGCAGTGGGGCAAACCTCCTGACGACCCTGGTGGCAGAGCAGATCCGCCCAGAGCAGCTACAAGACCACCTGCAGGTCGATGGGTTTGACGCCTTTGCCGCTGCCATCGCGCGCGGGGACGGCGTAGTGCTGATGCTAGCGCATATGGGGAACTGGGAGGTGCTCACTAAGTTTACCGCCCTCCTAGAGCATGACGCCCCGATGGCGGCGCTCTATCGCCCACTGAACAACCCACTGATGGACGACCTCATCCTCCGTCGTCGCGAAGCCGCGCGGATGCAGCTGATCAGTGCACGGAACCCCGCCTTCCCCCTCCTAAAGGTCCTAAAGAAAGGAGGGATCACATCCATCCTGTCCGACCAACGGATCGGGAACCGAGGCGAGTTCCTCTCGTTCTGCGGAGTGCCCACACAGTGCTCCCGCCTACCCTACCTCTTACATGAGAAGACGGGCGCCGCCCTCTTCACCGTCCAGATGCATACCGAGGGACTGGCACAATGGCGCCTCACCTTTACCCCGCATGAGCAGGGCAACTCCCAGGCCGCCTTTGACTCCCTCGCGCTCCACATGCAGGCTGCTCCTAATGATTGCTTTTGGTTCCAAGACCGCTGGCAAGCCGCCCCCAAAGGCGCAGAAATCGCTGACGCCGAGACCTGTCACTCCCCTGTCTTCGCCCGTAAGCGTCTGCCCTTCCTCCTAGAGAGTGAGCAGATCGCAACAGAG
>CAYWAG010000120.1:0-5496 GCA_964455925.1 uncultured Verrucomicrobiales bacterium
TCAGCCACGCCACACAGATAGAATCGTATTCCACCTCCCTACAGACGCGCGTAAGTGGTGCTGGACGATGCCCAGGGGTGAATAATTACCGATCCTGCATCGTCGTAGCACGGATGCCCCTTCGTATCCCCCTTCTTTTGCTCACCCTGTAACCTGCCATCTGCCCTCACATGATCACCGTAAGCGCAAGGGCGAACACACCACCCCCCTAAGCAAAAAAAGACAGCGAGATTCCCCCTCTAGATAAAATCACACCCTGCTCTGTGAAAATGCTTGATTTTCCAGAAG
The DNA here is from genome assembly GCA_964455925.1 of uncultured Verrucomicrobiales bacterium. Lineage (GTDB taxonomy): Bacteria > Verrucomicrobiota > Verrucomicrobiia > Verrucomicrobiales > Akkermansiaceae > WTJZ01. The sequence continues at coordinate 289 of CAYWAG010000120.1, forward strand.
GAGTTCTTCTTTAATCCGCCATGGCAGAAATCCCTCTCGAGTATTCCTTTGATGATGTTCTTCTCGTGCCTAAATATAGCGAGATTATCCCATCTGATACCGTCCCCGCTAGTTCGCTTACAGATGACATTAAGCTTAAGATTCCCGTGATCTCCGCGGCGATGGACACCGTCACGGAGTCCGACCTCGCGATCGCCCTGGCACAGGAAGGTGGGATCGGTCTGATCCACCGTGCATGTAGCATCGCAGAGCAGGTCGCAATGGTCACGAAGGTGAAGCGATCTGAGAACGCGGTGATCCAAGACCCGATGACGGTCTCTATTAATCACACCGTGGGTGATGTAAAGCAGATCATGGCGATCGAAGGGTTCTCTGGCTTCCCTGTCGTTGATGCTAGCGGTATGCTCCTGGGTATGGTCACTGGACGCGATGTCAGTTATTATGCGGACAATGATGCCATGGTATCGGCAGTCATGACCCCCATCGACAAGCTTATCACCGGCTCCCCAGAAACCCGCACCCGCGACGCCCGCACCATCCTCTATGAGAACCGTATCGAGAAGCTACCTCTCATTAACCCAGACGGCACGCTCGCGGGGCTCATCACCGGAGCCGACCTCGAGAAGCGCATGCTCTACTCCGACTCTACTAAAGACCTCGACGGACGTCTCCGCTGTGCCGCCGCTGTCGGCGTAGGCCCAGACTATATGGATCGCGCCACCGCCCTCATTGAGGCAGGAGCAGATGCCATCTCCATCGATGCCGCTACCGGTCACACCCGCCGTGTGATGGACGTGGTCGAACACATTAAGTCCGAGACCGGACACACCGTCGTGGCGGGTAATGTCGTTACAGCCGAAGGCGCTAAGGATCTGATCTCTGCTGGAGCGAACGCTATCAAAGTCGGTGTTGGTCCAGGCTCTATCTGCACCACCCGTGTCATCGCGGGTGTCGGGATGCCCCAGCTTTCTGCGGTGCAGCGTGTCTCCTCCGTCGCCCGTGAGGCTGGCGTCCGCGTCATCGCCGATGGTGGCATCCGCTACTCTGGCGACATCGTCAAGGCTCTGGCAGCAGGTGCCGACATGGTCATGCTCGGGTCCCTCCTCGCCGGGACTAAGGAAAGCCCCGGCCAAATGGTTCACCAAGGAGGCCGCCGCTTTAAAGCCTACCGTGGAATGGGATCAATGGGTGCGATGGCCAAAGGAGCCAACGACCGCTACTCCCAAAACAGCTCCGGCAAGATGGTCGCCGAAGGCGTAGAAGGCCGCGTCCCCTACAAAGGCCCGCTCGCCGACGTCGTTTACCAGCTCGTCGGCGGCCTCAAATCCGGCATGGGCTACCTCGGCGCACATAACCTGCAGGAGCTGCGCGAAAAAGCCGAGTTCATCCGCATCACCACCGGCGGACTCCGCGAGTCCCACGCGCACGACATCATGATCACGGAGGAACCCACGAACTACCAGCAGCTTTCGTAAGTTTATTATCCGCAGATTACGCAGATTTCCGCAGATGATTTAGGAGGAGATGAACAATCTTAGAGATCCACAAACCTTTGCCATCATTGGAGCAGCAATGTCTGTCCATAATGAATTAGGATGTGGATTTCTGGAGTCTGTTTACCAAGAAGCATTGGCGTTGGAATTTATAGACCAACAGATTCCATTTCATAAGGAAGTAGATCTCCCCATATTCTATAGAAATCGGAAAATGGAGCAAACATACCGAGCTGACTTCATTTGCTACGGCCAAGTCATCGTAGAACTCAAGGCTCTCTCACAGCTGACAACAACCGAAGACGCTCAAATCATCAATTATCTCAAAGCCACGAAATTAGACCGAGGCTTACTTATCAACTTCGGATCTGCGCAATTAGGATATAAACGCTTCAATAATTCAAGAAACAACCAAACAAAATTAGGATGAGGTGCACAACAAACCATCCTAAATAAAATCTAAAAAACATCTGCGAAAATCTGCGTAATCTGCGGATAAACCACTTTAAAAAATATGACCCCCGACAACTACGTAGCCGTCTTAGACTTCGGCTCTCAATACACTCAACTCATCGTCCGCCGCGTGCGGGAGCTGGGCTTCCTGGCTAAGCTCTTCCCTTATGATGAACTCGCTGACCTCGGTAAGCCCGGTATCATCATCCTCTCTGGCGGGCCAAAGAGCACCTCAGATCCAGATGCTCCGGATTACGACTTTGACCTCCTGCAATCCTACGGGGTGCCCGTGCTTGGTGTTTGCTACGGCATGCAGTCGCTCAATATTAAGTTCGGCGGCACGGTCGAATCCTGTGACAAGCGCGAATACGGCCCTGCTGCGCTCGTGACCGAAGGCTCTGTGCTCTATGAGGGCATCACGCAGAACTCCCAGGTCTGGATGAGCCACTCGGACACCGTCAGTCAGCTTCCTGAGGGAGCGAAGGTAATCGCGCGCAATGCCCAAGGCACGCCTGTTTCCCTCCAGTTCAGCGATACCTATTACGGCATCCAGTTCCACCCCGAGGTCACGCACTCGCATGAGGGCACACAGATCCTAGCGAACTTCCTTAGCCTCGGGAAAGACCTCGCGCCCTTCGTGATCGAGGACTTTAAGAACGAGATGGTGCGTAAGATCCAAGCCTTCGTCGGGGACAAGCAAGTCGTCTGCGGGGTCAGTGGGGGCGTAGACTCCACCGTCCTAGCGGTGCTCCTCCACGAGGCGGGCGTGAACATGCGCGCCATCTTTGTGAATAACGGTCTCCTCCGTAAGAACGAGGCCGCCGAGGTGGTGGCGAACTTCCAGGAGCTCGGCGTGCCGATCGAAGAGGTCGATGCTACCGACCGCTTCCTCGCCGCCCTGAAGGATCAGACCGATCCGGAAACCAAGCGTAAGGCTATTGGTAACCTCTTCCTCGACGTCTTCTGGGACGCCGTGGGAGATGCCGAGATCCTCGCCCAGGGCACGCTCTACCCTGATGTCATTGAGTCCGCCTCTAACGCTAAGTCCAAGGCCTCGGTCATTAAGACACACCATAACCGCGTCGCCCGCGTCCTAGAGCTGCAGGAGCAAGGCCGCGTGCTAGAGCCCCTCGACGAGCTCTTCAAGGACGAAGTCCGCGAGCTTGGTGTCCTCCTCGGCATTAAGCACGACATCCTCATGCGCCACCCCTTCCCTGGTCCAGGACTCTCCGTCCGCTGCCCGGGCGAGGTCACCGAGGAAAAGCTAGAGACCATCCGCGAAGGCGACGCTATCTTCATCGGTGCGCTAAAGGCACACGGCTGGTATGACAAGGTTTGGCAAGCTTACGCGGGGCTTATCCCTGTGAAGACCGTGGGTGTCAAAGGCGACGAACGCTGCTACGAGTGGGCGATGAACCTCCGCGCCATCGTCTCCGAGGACGCCATGACTGCGGATTGGGTCGAACTCCCCCCTGCCCTCCTCCGCGAGGTCAGCAACGAGATTCTGAACTCCGTCCCCCGTGTCAACCGCGTCCTCTACGATATCTCCACTAAGCCCCCTGCATCCATCGAATGGGAGTAATCCCCTTACCCGTCAGATAGCCATACGGAAAACGCTCGTGCCCACTACAGGCACGAGCGTTCAAGTTTAACACACAACGAAAAGTTTTTTATACGGGGGACCCGTAGTTGCTAGCGACCACCAAGGATGCCACCTAACAGCCCGCCGATGCCACCACCGCCGGATTTAGAGTTCAGGAGCATTCCAGCGATGTCATCCAGCGCGTTCCCGTCACCATCACGGTCTAGGATGGCGGTGATCCCAGTAGCCTGGTCTGGAGTAGCGCTGTCTTCACGCCCCTTTTTAGCGAGGAACCCCATCACGACAGGGATCAGCATAGACACCACGGAGCTCGCCTGCGAGCCACCGATACCGAGCTTCTGAGAGAGCGCACTGACCACGGTATCTGACGCGGATCCGCCACCTAGTAACGACGCCAGTGGATTCCCTCCACCGTTACCCAGAAGCGCTGGGAGGTTGCTCCCGAGATTACTCAGTAAGCTCTCAGAGCCACCCAGCGAGGACATAAGCCCAGATACAGCATCTGCCCCGCCAGCATCCTGCTGGGACTTTAGCCCGTTTAGGACCATAGGCGCGATGGATTCGATCGCACCTTGCGCTTGGCTGGCGTCAATGCCGGCTTGGGATTGGAGAAGACCGGTAAGTTCACTACCGTGTTCAGCGAGAAGTTCTTTGATAAGGGACATAATGGTTGTTGTTGAGAGTTCTATACAGAATCCGAGCACCTGTAGCGGCTCACATTACCATTAGAGCGGACAGTGGTGAGAAAAGACACAAAAAAAATCTCACCTTCTGTAGTTGCCAAAGGTCGGAATCTCGCTCTTAATGCCTATGGAGTAGCAATACTCTACCTCCTAACTAACCACTTAGAGCCATTCCTAAACCAAAGAAAAGACCAAATAGAAGACGCGACATGACTCCGGTCAATGAGCGTATCCGTGCCAAACGTATCCGTGTTGTCGGCCCGCAGGGGGATCAACTCGGCGTCATGAACACACGTGAGGCGATCGACCTAGCTAAATCTCGCGGGCTTGACCTCGTAGAGATCGCAGCAAAGGCTGATCCTCCGGTCTGTAAGATCGTGGATTATGGCAAGTACAAGTACGAGCAAGCCAAGCTGAAGAAGAGTAGCGCTAAGACCACTACCCGCCTAAAGGAGGTGAAGTTCCGTATCGGCACTGATGAGCATGACTACAACATTAAGTGCGGCCGCGCCGAAAACTTTCTCGCGGCAGGACATAAGGTGCAGATCGCGCTCCAATTCCGTGGACGTGAGAACGCACACAAGGAACTGGGCATCGACATGCTGAACCGCATCCGCGAAGACCTAGAGGGCATGGCACAATGTGACCAAAAGCCTAAGATCGCAGGTCGTGGTTGCCGCATGCTCCTCTCCCCTATCCCCTCAGAGCAGCAAAAGCGTAAGTTCAAGATCGTTAAAGGTGACCTCGTCGATGATGACGACGACGACTTTGAGGACGACATGGACGACGCGGCAGAGGAGTAATCCCCCTCTGACCCCAGATCACACCACCAAAGGAGGCTCCAGTCATGGAGCCTCCTTTGGTGTTTTTAACTCACATTACGACAGTAATTGTGCCATGAGTATCTTGCTTATGATTGTCCCTTCCTGGCGTTAGCCACTGACTTTCTCTTTTGTGTCCGCTTTACTCATAGGTC
>CAYWAG010000121.1:0-5486 GCA_964455925.1 uncultured Verrucomicrobiales bacterium
AACTTACCGTTGTATTACGTAATGTCACGACTGAGCCCCTTCACATCGAGTCGTTACACTTCGATTATTACCGAGCATGGGCCGCTTCCCCGAGCGCCTTCAGCGTTACAATGCAGAGAGACTCTCAACTTACTCAGATTTATGAGGCGTCCTCTCTCGCTCCCGGCAGTGCTCTGTGCAAAGTTTCTAATTACCAAGACCATGACATTACACTGCTGCAGCCTCTGACCTTAGAGGCGAATGGCACCGTCGAGTTTTGTATCAACGTTCAGCCCGGTACATCAGCGAGCACACTAATCTACGTTGATAATCTCGCGATCATTGGTAACCTGACTAAATCAGAACAGCCACGGTAACTATTCCGGTGAGGTCCACGGAGAGCTTAACCGCTAAAAAGCGCTAAAAAACCCAGCCTCGTCGAGGATGGGTTTGAAAGTGGCATGGCAGAGGGGTGAGTCCCCCTCTGAGACATTCAGTCTCCCCCGTCACACCAATAACCTTCTCCCACTCAACATTGCTCCATTCATCGCGCACGATGAGACTGAATGTCTCTTAAACAGGGTCGGTCTAAATGACCGCTCTCCATAATTCCAGCCATCAGATAAATTCACACCTCTTTATAAGGCGTCTTGCCTCCCGAGTTTATCGAGGCTTATGTGGTGTAAGAAGATCGTTTATCAGGCAGGGATGCCTGATGAAGCCCAGTGCCAGCAGGGATGCTGGCCTCCTAGGCTTGTTGTTCCATACCTGAACCGTTACGGTTAATCATTACTCGCAGGGAGGAGCTGGACTCGGTAGAATCTTCTTACAGAGTCATCCTTAGTGGCCTCTATTGCCAGGATATCTTGGAGGTCAGCATGCTCTACATCGCGGTAGTTCCAGAGCGAGATATCATCCGTGAGGTTATCGTTATCATAGAGGCGGAAGCGTAAGCCGGACTTAGATTTCCAGCGAACTTCTAGCTGACCACCCTCGGACTGTTGCATCTGTAGCGTAAATCGCTCGTTCTGGTCATGCGGGTCTAGCCCAATGGCGTATTCATACCAATCCGGAGTCTGGTCGCCGTCTGTGTCCGTAGCGCTGTCTTGCGTCAGAGTGCTACCAAACTGCTCTAACTCCCAGTTATCGTCCATTTGGTCACCATCAATGTCCTCTGCGTCTTCGATAGCCATGAGCCATTCATCAATGAGAGCAGCACTATCATTCACCTCCATCGCTTCGCTGGTAGCGGCCTCAGTCGAGGTGCTGTTAAAGGTGGCGCGTTCACTGGAAACATGGAGTTGCTCTGCAAGCCAGTTTTCGGGGATGACGCCGCGAATATTGGGTAAGGCTTGCCCTGGCTGTCTGCGGTGATCTGCAGATGCCGCTGTAGAGCTGTCGAGTATTAGTGCCTCCAAACCAAGACCGAGGAAGGAGGTCTCACTGTGACATTGGAGACAGAACTGGTTTGTCGTGGAGTCGGGACGTGCCAGGTTATGCGCTACAGGACCCTCTGGCATGAGGATGTAGTCACGTAGTCCTACGGCTCCAGATGGGATGTTCCCAAGGTGAGCACCCTTATCCTGCGTATAATCATAATGGGGGGCGTAGCGGGTGAAGGTGGGCTTCTGGCTACTCGTGAGCAACGCTGAGAGTTCTGCATGTGCGATCTCTGGATAATGCGCTGCAATCGCATCAAGATCGCCACTGTAGGCAGCACTGAGACCAACGAGAGTCGCACGTGCGTGGTTCGCGAGCTCCTCTGGGCTGAACCGTTGACCAAAGACCTTAAAGTCATCGATCCAGGCGCGAATCCCCGTATCAGCACCTAGCCCTTGCTTCGCTCCAACGTAGAGCGTGCCCTCGGTGAGTTGGAAGAGAGGCGTTCCCGTAGTATTCGCCCAGCGGTCGATTAGCATACCGTTAAGATAGAGCTCGATCTCGCCAGCCTCAGGAGTGATCTGCACGCCAAGGTGAGACCACGCTTTCTCTGGTAGGACGAAGGGAAGCGTCACAGTGTGCACGAGCGTGTCTCCGGCGTAGTAGTGTACCTCTCTGCGCCCCAGCAGCTTAATGCGGGAGTCATCAGGGAAGTGCATCAGCTTATGCGTAGCGTTATTGTTATCAAAGCGAGGGTCGAGGAAGAGACCGTAATACCAGTCTGATTCTGCTACCGCTTGTGGTTGCGCGGGGATCTCATATTTAATCCCAGATCCCCAGTTCAGCCAGAGCCCTTTACCCTCGATTCCGCCGAGAGCCACTGGCTCGACCCGGATCGTTGACCAATCTGCGAAGGCTACCCCGTAAGACGGAATCGTCCAGCGGGCAGGCAGCGCCGTCCCAGAGTTCCCGATACGCACGGTATCGGTAAAGGATTTGGTCGTGAAGTTCCACCCATCATGATACTGTGACCCTTTCCATCCTAATGGACTGTGTGTCACCGTAGCGGTCATGTGCGAGACGATAAAGCTGTCATGATAGAGGTAGTCATCAAAGGCGAACTCATCAGTGCATTTGCCATTACTGATCCTCCAGACCACGTCGTTAGGGCGAGTCATCGCGAGCTTGCTATGATAGTTAAAGATGTTTTCAAGTGACCCAAAGATCTGAGAATTCTTAGCTGATCCTTCTGGACCGAACTTATGACGTCCTGCAGAGACATGTATCCATCCAGACTCATCTCCCGCAGGTCCAGTCTCTGGCTGGTAGAGAGAAATGAGTCGTTGCCCTGACCCATCTACCGCTTGGGGGGTTACCGAGATATCATCATAGTCTGTGTTATTGTTGAGGTTATCGACCATCACGGTCTTTCCGTGTGTCCACAGCCCCATAACCGCTAGTCCATTGTTAGGGAAGCGCTTACGAAATGGGTTCACTGTCAAAGGGGAGATTGCATTTCCGTCTATATCCGTATTTTCATAACGTGTAACTCCTAGCTCGTCTAAGCGCGCGGCGGTAGTGTAGAAGAAAAGGTTATTCCCTGCCCGGTCGATCCAAGGGTAGGTTCCTGAGAATCCATTGCCAGCGGGAATCGTGTTCCCCTCCATGTCACGGAACGGATGCATGGCGAAGCCATACTTCTGATTAATCCGAGGGTCATATGGAGCATAGGACATCGGGATTAAGTCCCCCCAAGCGCTCACATCTCCTGGGGTGTCGGAGTAGGAGTAAACGGTATCGCAGAAGGCGATAACATCTTCTTGCCCCGTAATTGGGTTCGTGAAGCGGTGGTTCGCATGATTGATGCGACTGATGACTAACTGCCCATCGTTGATGATCATTGGCTCCCAGATGGAGTGGGTGTCTTGAAGGGCGGCGCCAATAACTGCATCTCCCGTGTGGATAATCTCGACGATCTGAGCATTCGCCGTTTTGGGGTTTGCCACTTTGATCCGAATGGGGCGCTTCCACCAGGTGTGCGTAGTGGTAGCCAGGTGGCGACTGACACAGATAAACTCCACATCGTAATAATCAAACCCGTCGCCTAAGGTGTAGGGGTTTGTGGATTGCCCATCATCACTCGTGAGTACAGTAGGATCCCATAGTGTGCGGTGGATAGGGACATAATCTGTAGAGCCAAACATATAGGTTCGGCTTAAATTGTAGCGAGGTCCGATAATTTCCTGTCCTTGTGAGATATCCCCTACTGTATTGGCAAATTCAGCAGAAAGGTTCTCTGGACGATAAAGGTAAAAGACTATATTTTCTGCCCCTCCTACAGAGGATTCGATCGATAAGGCAATACGCCCATCATTTGTTGCTCGGTGTGGTGGGATGTGCGCCTCTGCCCATCCATTGTTTTCTGTTAAAACCGCAAGGTCTCGGCTGATGGCTGGATATTGTGGAGTGGCAAAGCTTATTCCAATAGCGCAAATATAAACATGCAGTAATATGAATATGCTTTTTAATAATTGAGGTGGTTTGATATAGAATTGTTGCATCACCTATTAAATCTGCATCAAAATGTAAAATCTTGATGCTCTCACCTGAATTGATTAATATGTTTATTTTTTGCATTTTGATTTTTCACTTTTCAATCTTCCGCTCTACCTCTATGCTTACGCGTGTGTGATTGCGACAGAAAAAGGGTCGCCTCAACTCAGAGGCGAGCGGAGTAAAATTGCAGCTTCCTTGTCTCTATTCGCATGAGGAATACGTAAGGTAGTCGCTACAATATCAATGGATTAGCGCTTACGGCGAGTGATAAGTGCCAGACCACCCAGCCCCAGAAGAGCCGCTGAGGTTGGCTCAGGAACCGCAACAACGTCAAACTGAATACCAACACCACCAACGTTAAACGCTTGGCCTGTGCCATCTGTGTCTACATTGCTAACGGTAAAGCCCGTGACTAATCCAGAGGTGCTTAAGCCCATAGCAACTTCTTGTGGGTCAAAGAGGGTGGACGTCTCACCATTGTTGAAGGAGAAGGAGACATCAGGCTCGCCTAATCCACCTGCAATCTCTAGCAAATCAACGCTGGTGAAGGTCAAATTAGAAACATAGGAGTTCGCTGAGGAAACACTGAGTGCCGCGGTGATTTGGTCGCCTTCTGCAGTTCCTGTCGTTCCGACTCCATAGCCAAACCCAGCACTGTTGTTATAGTTGACAGTACCTGTAGAGCTAGAAAAGTCGAGGTCGAACGCAACGGTCTCCAGCGCTGTTCCACCTACGCTTGTCGCGTCAAAGGTGATGTTGAATGTGACCTTGTTCCCCGCTTGAGTTGTGGATGAAGAGGAAACTAAGCCTGAAGGGTCATTGTTAAAGTTGCCGATAATACCGTTGCCGAAGGTCCAGTCAATAAAGCCAACGGTGGTGGCGTTTGCAGCTCCGAGACCCATGGCGATTAATGTAATAAGTTTTAATTTCATATTGTGTACTTGTTAATGAATGCGAGCTTGTTCGCATTCTTGCCTTTGTGTCTGCGACCTTCAGAGGGATCTGTACGGTTTGACTTATTTTTTTAAAAAAATATTTCTACGTTTAACTGGAGGGAGATGCCCTACACAAAACCAAGGACTTACTCTCCCGTATGGGCCCCCAGCTTACCACTCTCGCCTTTTTCCATGGAGACTTCGATGCGGTAGGGGCCCGTCGCAACGCTTCCTGTGCTGACGAGCGGTAAGGTCGACCGGTTCTCTCGGCGAGAGAACCCTACCGGTGCGCCTCGACATGTGAGCGAAGCGAATCCGGAGCGCGTAGCACTAGCTACGCCCGAGTAGGGTGAAAAAAACGAGTCTATATTCCCCCTGGCAGAGTTCGAGAGGAACCGCGAGTGCCGCATGATACGAGAGGAGAGTGCCGTCGCCACGCGCCCTGAGCTGAGGAAGTTTTAACTCACATTACGGCAGTAATTGTGGCATGAGCATCCTGCTCATGATCAACATCTATTGGCGATAGCCACTGACTTTCTCCTTAATGTCCGCTTATTCAATAGGTCGAGAGCCAAGAAGGACAGTCAGTGGCTAACGCCAGAGGATGTATTCACGAGCGGGACGCTCGTGCTACAG
>CAYWAG010000122.1:0-5468 GCA_964455925.1 uncultured Verrucomicrobiales bacterium
AGTATTCATAGAAATCTTATTTATAAATGTAGTCTAAGTCACAGAGCGATACAACTCGCTGACTATTTCTGAGGAGCACAGCTTTTCCAGCCGTATGAGGTGTGACCAAGATGACGCTTCCGTTCCTATGGACGATAGAACGCCTCCCATACGCGCAGGAGAAGGCACGATCATCAACTTTCTTTAAAAAAAAGCCCAATATCAGTCTGCATTCTCCTATATAAAGCGAACCATTTAGTGAACGCGTTTATCTCGCGAACGACATTTGCCCCTTCTACCGCGCGTCCCCCCGAAGTATAGACACGCCCCTAAAATGTATTGACATTGTAAATACATACACCTAGCTTACCAACAGCATGAAAACCGTCATAAACGAACACCCATCCCGTCAAACTTACGGCTTCGCCCTCATTTCGGTTTTATCTCTCGTGGTAATTCTAGCTCTGGTCGCCATTAGCCTACTGGGCCTGAGCACGATCTCGCTGAGAGGGCAGAAGACTGACAACAGCGCCCAAGAGAACGCTAAGCTTGCTCTCATGATCGCGCTCAACGAACTCCAAGAAGCCGCTGGGCCAGATCAACGCGCAACCGCCAGCGGCTCCATCATAGATAATACGCGTTCTAGCTACAACAACTGGACAGGCGTCTGGGATACCGCTAACTACAACCCTACAGATTACAACAATAAGAGCCAGCGTCACCTCACCTGGCTCGTCAGCCTGCCAGAGGCCGCACAATCCACAGCAGACATCGCCTCTATCACTCTCTCTGATCCCTATACGATCTTTAATGGAGGGATGCTATCTGACGATGTCGAGGTCGATAAAATCGCTATCTCTAACTCCGACAACAACATCACGGGCAAATATGCCTACTGGGTCGAAGATCTAGGGCTAAAGGCCGATGCGAACTGGGCCGACATCCTCCACGACGATAACCAAGAACAAGCCGCTCTCCTCAGCTCCCCCAATGGCGTCAACCTCGATGCCTTTACCGCAGGAGGCTCCCACACAGTAGGGACAAACACCGCCGCGAACCTCGCAAAAGCTTTTACTAACGACAGCCTCCCCCTCGCCTCTAACTTCACCTCTGGCTCCAGTAACACTTGGCTAAAGGAACATCGCCACGACCTTACTACTGGCAGTTACGGCGTTTTCTCAGATATGAAGTTAGGTGGTCTCAAGCGTGACCTTAGCCTCGCCTTCGAGATGGATGGTGACGCCGACCTCTCTGCAGGAGACCGCCTCCCCCTCTTTGATGCACAACATGGCGAGTTCGTCGGAGGGGCAGATCGCCTAGCATCCCAGCATAGTGTCTCTGGACTGGAAGTAGAGGGACGTTACCTTTATCGAGACACGAACCGTGCAGGGAGCTGGTTCTCTAACGAAATCGCTAACAGCTACAGTGCCCCCCATTGGGCCTCTGTACGAGGACCCAACTGGTGGGCGCTACGCGACTACGCCAACATGTACAAGAGACTCAGAACTAACGACGAAGGCTACACGCTTACGGCGCGCGCATACTACCCTAACCATGACCAATCATCGGGTAACGGTAACTTTGTCCTAGGAGAGGCTACTCGTAGCCAGAACTGCTTTGATAATGTCAAAGGATATAGTGCGTGGAATACTGAACTGAACAAAAAAGGTGATTATTGCTTCCAGCCAGCGGGATTCACCTATGCCCCTGTCCCATTGGGAACGGTCGTATACTTTAGCCTCAAAGCTGATTCAGGAAATAATTTAGCCCTCGTTGCCGAGCCTATTTTTTATGTTTGGAACCCCTATAACCACACCCTAGATGTTGGCAACTACCTTAATCGCTTTGTCTATTCTTTCCCAGCCTCCATCCAATTATCCTCTAACCTCGGAACCCTAAATCTTTCTGGTGACTTAGGAGACTACATAAAAGCTAAATTCGGTAGCCTCACTGCGGACATTAGCGCACTATTATACCTTTACCCCAACCTCTCCTTAAAGCCAGGCGAGGTGTTAGCTCTGTCACCACCAGCAGGCACAGCCAGTATCGCCAGTGAACTAGGTGAGGGCTTTCTTTCCGATGAAACCTCTGGTCTTCACATATACAACTTCCCTCACACAGACGGCTCTATAAAGTCGCATACCCTGGAAGACAACGAAGAAATCACTGTTAAATTTGCACTAAGCCGAAACAAATTCGGTTCCTGGTCATACAGACAACAAACCTACATCTCCCCTACCGCCTCAGCGTCCACCCTACCTGAAACCCACTGGTACAGCTCCACCTACGGAGATGAACTCAGCATACTATCCTATTGGTTGCACAATGAAAACACTCTAAAGCAAAGCGACGCGGAGCATGACATAGAGCATAGAGACATAACATTTCTAGCTAGCGAGCTGAGCTCTAAAGTCACCTTTGCGGCAATGGCTCTCCTCGCGAACCCCGCTACATCCGATACCTTTAACCCTGCAACGGGCGAAGAGACGAACATGGAAATATTTACACAGTTCAACCCATTGCCACTGACATGCCAAGAGTCTAACTTCCAGCTCAGAGTGGCACCAAATTACTCGTTCACCTCACTCTGCATACCAGGAGATAAGGATGCGATCAACCAGCGCCTCGATCTCGGAGTGGTAGAAGGTCATTTCAATAACGGTCTATGGGGTAGTAGCTATTATGCAGGAGAACCATTTATCACTGTAATAGACATCCCTACCACACCGCTTTACTCGCTCTCTCAGTTTGCTAATGCCCACCTTACGACAAAGGCGCACAAACCCATGCAGAGTGTAGGGAATTCATACGCAAACGTCTTCGTGCCACGCAATACCGTCTACGCCACCCACATCGATGACATCAACACAGAGGGCGTCACCTCCTGCGATCATACCTGGCTGCTGAACGACGCGCTCTTTGACCGCTACTTCTTCTCTGGCATTCGCCCAGACTACACAATTGGCAATGTTGGATATGCCACCTCAGAGACCATTGCCGACCCGATTACCCGTCTCTACGGTGCGGACTACCGCCTAGCGCAGGCCTCGAGTATTCTCAGCCCTTACATTCCTCATGGCAGGGACGCGGCTGGCATCATCGCCGAGCTTACGGACTCATCAGGTGAAGGCTATGCTAAGCTCGCAAAGTACAGCCTGCTGAGGGGGCAGTTTAATGTCAACTCCACCTCTGAGGCGGCATGGGAAGCCTTACTCAAAGCGAACAAGGATGCCGCGATCGAATACACCAATACTGGGGGAACTGACAGCACTGCTGGTACCCCATATACTGTAGGCTCTGGTCCAGTCGATTTTACAGATCAAGACTACTGGGACGGAGTCCTCCGACTCGATGATGATGAAATTAGCGACCTCGCAGAAAAAATCGTCGAGCAGGTTCGCCTACGCGGTCCCTTTATGAGCCTTTCTGACTTTGTTAACCGTCGTCTCAGTAGTGATGCTCTGGGCCTGACTGGTGCCCTTCAGGCCGCGATTGATGCCACTTCTATTAATGGTGGCGTCGATGTAAATGCGGGAGGAACAGCTCCCAGCTACGACGGAGCAGTCTCCCAATACATCAGTGATGAATCTGTCAACCTAGATTCGAACACGGCAGCCGGCATTGCCCAGCACCTCACGCAGCCTAAGCTCCTTAATACCATCGGGCCACGCCTTAATGCCCGCTCTGACACCTTCACCATTCGCGCCTACGGAGAAACCGTGGACAATGGAGGGAATATCACAGACTCCGCCGTCTGCGAAGTCCGCGTCCAGCGTCTACCAGAATACTACGATGACTCAAACACCGCAGACGAGGAGCTCTATGACATCCCTCTCCCCTACTCCACTAACTCAGATGCGAACACGCTCTCTGCCCTAAACACACAGTTTGGAAGGAAGTTTAAGATCATCAGCTTTAAGTGGCTGAGCGAAGACGAAATTTAAGCCTCCCCCCTCGCCTCCTGATTCTCTCACAACAAATCGCCCCGTCACCTATGTCTCCCCTTCGCCGCACCTTTTGCCGCCCTGTTCGTTTACTAGGCGCACTTCCGCTCTGTATCCTTATCCTGCTCTGCACCACTTATGCGCAATCCTCCTCCAGTAAAAAGGGGGGGATCACCTGCTACGCCGTCGCGCTAGAGAAGCTGGTCCTCACAGACCTCTACTACCGTGATGGCAAAGTCATCAAACCACTAAAGCCCCAACAAAGTCGCCGAGGTAAGCCCTTCCAGCTTAAGACCGGAACGACCCGCTTTGACCTACTAGTCAAATCCCCAGACCCAGAAGCGACAACACCGTACGCGGTTATTGCCAGCACGTCCCTCCCAGAGGGCGCGCGCGAAGTCCTCCTGATCCTGGATAACACTCCCGCTACCCCCGCCACCCCGATTGGGCTCGTCGCCCTCGACGACACTCTCCAGGGCTTCCCTCCAGGCGCGATCCGCTTTGCTAATCTCACCGGCGAACGCATGTATGTCATCATTAATGACACCCCCGCCAAGCTCCCCCCAAACCAATACACCGTCGTCCGGCCTAAAACCGATGACAAGGGTGGCTACATCCCCGTCTCCTACGGCAACGCGAAAAAGGAGAAGGTCCACTTCTCCCGCATGTATAACCACGCCAAATCTCGTAAAATCGTGATTATACGTAAGGCCGATCCCCCCTCCAAGAGGCGCCCCTTCAAGTTCGGCTTCATCCAGCAGAACGTCGCCCCTGCTCGTATCGCAGCTACTCAGTAAGCTCGGGCAACTTTAATCCCCCATCGTGACATCATCGGTGGTATGCATGAGTCTGTCGGGGCCTGCTGAGGTAATGGTGAGCCCTCCAGTGAGCGGGCTGTGGAACCAGTAAGGCGTGCCGTGTTGGTCGACCAGCTCCCCGTTGGAGTTTATGCGGGGGCAGTCGATAGGGAGGTAGCCTACCTTGCGGGGGTTCTTCCCCAGGAGGGCGTTGGTGACCTCTACATTCAGCCCCGCAGGATAGCGACTGCCTAGGGCGATGTAGGCCAGCGAGGAGAGCAGGCCATGCACTGCTGGCATCGCCTGTGCATCGGGGAGGGTGGGATCATCCAGCAGGAGCGCGAGGTCGGAGAGCTGGGCGCGATCGAGGGGATTATTCACCAGTTGATCCGCCTGGGGGATGTACCGGAGCCGCCTACTGATCTCTGCATGTTCGGGATGTGATGCGGCTACGGCATCCAGCGCGTCACTCGCGGCAGGGGGACTGCCCCCGCGTCTGGAGAGAAGGAACGTGCCAACGAGGAGCAGGAGTAATGGGACCAAAAGAGTAAAGCGTTTCATTTTATGTTGTGTGGTATTTGGAGGCTCTTCTCAGAAGTTTGTGGAAGGAATAGGCGCTTTGTGGTGATGCTGATTACTGATTATCGTCGAGGGTGTTAGGTTTTACGTTTTAAGTTTTAGGTGTCTTTTTCCATCTTCTTTGCGCCTTTGCGGTTCAAAATCAACTGCGGAGTTAAGGTTGGTGACG
>CAYWAG010000123.1:0-5459 GCA_964455925.1 uncultured Verrucomicrobiales bacterium
GCAATATGAGGACTCCCCGCCCCCTTGTCAAAATATCAGCGAAGTTTTCCCACTCTGCCACCTTAGAATGGGCGGGCATATGTATCGCAGCGGTTATGCCATCCAGCTCGCCAGCGGGACTCTCCGCGCGCGGCAGGGGAGTTTGCGATCCGAGTGTCCAGGGCGCGCTTAGCAGCGCGGGCAAACTCGGCGGCGCTGGATTGTCCCCCGCTGGTGGGTTGCATCCCCTGGAGGACCTGGAGCAGTCCCCAGCCCTGTCCATTATAGCGCTCCTTCGGGTTAATGCCTTCGCCCTTGAAGTTCACGTAGTCGATGAGGGCATAAGTGCCGTTAGACGTTGTGGAGACCTTATTATAGTTAGCGATCACTCGTTGGCGATCGCTGGCAGGGGCGGCAGCAACAATCTTCTGGAACGAGGCTTGTGACTTAGCGATGATAAAGTCTGCCTGCAGCGTGATGTTGGCAGCCAGCCAGTTTCGGAGCGCGGTGACCTCGGCGGAGTTCTGCACCTGCAGGAAGTGCGCGCGGGTATGCCAGGGGCAGTCCGCAAGCTGTGCCAGGGCCGGAGGTTGATGCCCTTGGCGCTGCGCAAACTGGATAAACTGTGGGAAGGACTCCGTGAACGGCCCCCGGACCTGGCGCGGGTACCAGATAAAGTGCCCTATCCCTAGAGACGGGAACTCCTCGCCCACATTCCATGCAGTCAGCCCAGAGACCTGGCCCGAACTCTCGTTTTGCCAAATCTGGCGTGCTACCTTAGTGCGCTCCGCCTTACTCAGCTGCACCCCGCTCGCCGCTGGGGCAGTGCTAGAGGCTGGTGTGGTGATGGTTTGTGCCACCGGGGCGACACAGGAAGAGAAGAGGGCTGCGATCGGGAGGAGTATCACGGGTTTCATAGTCCCCCCTATGACGCCAGATCACGCACGAATAATCAATAATTATTGTTAGTGACCTACGCACTAGCATTCAGGGAGGAGAACAGCCACCATGCCATCGCGCCAATCGCGATGAGCAGGAGAATCAGCAGAATAGCGTCGCGTGACTGCGCCTTCCGGATCGTGTTCGTCTCGCCATGTGTGACCACTGCGTTATGCCGCTTCTCGATGCGCTGGCTGACGAGCTCATCGGACGGCGCAAGGGTGGAGAGGCGCTCTTGCTTCAGCTGCTCCTCGCGCTCGCGCTCGCGCTGCAGGCGGCGTGGCTCCTCCTCGATCGCACGCTCCAGGGCGGCGATCTCTGCTTCGATATCTTCTAGGGACTTAGACATGTGGGTGCTTAGGCATTACCGCTCCCTAGGAGGAGGGCGCATGCGATGATAAGGGTGATGATAACAGGGAGGGAGAACGCCAGACCACGCAGGAGATCCTGGCCAAAGACACCAATGGTGTAGCCCTCGGCCGACTGAGGGCGGGCGATGCGTGCCTTACGCTTCCCGCCGTGGAGAGAGGCCTGGAAGCTCAGGAACTGCTCATACTCGTGCGATGCCTTCTCTAGGGCGAGCTCGAACTTCTCTGACCGGTCGATGACATCTTGCTCAGACCAGTCAGCGGGACGCACAGAGGAGAGCTTCTCCAGGCTGGCAGAGAAGTAACTCTTAGCCTTAGCGAGGTCATCGAGCTGCTGCTGACCGTGAACGATCTCGTCATCAATGCTGGGGATCGCAGAGCTCAGCTTAGTGATGACATCGTGATGCATTTCTACAAAGGCGTTCTTACGATCCTCGATCTGACGGCGGCGCTCCTCAGCAGCCTTTTCCTCCTCATGCATACGCTTCAGCTCCTCTAGCTTTTGAGTCGCGTTTTCGATCGCATCAGTGTAAGGCACCTCCTCTGGCTTCGCGGCCGCAGGCTGGACCTCACCACGGGCGGTAGAGAGGTTCACTTTGCGAGCACTGGAAGGTTGTCTAGGTGTAGGCATATTAGGAATAGGAAATGAGATGAAAGAGGGGGGCAAGCCTACCAGAATCCGCCCCGCGAGCGGAACAAAATGAGGGTAGATCATGTCGGTGTCAGCCTGTGATCTCATAAATGCGTCAAAGACCAAAAGCACATCGACGTAAAAATAGAGAGCCTATGCAGATATGACCAGAAAAAAATGGAGATTTGCACGTAGGTTTTCGATTTTGAGTGTGAGTTTTTCCATGGCTGGATCCTGGGGGTGCTGGTTTTCCTCCTCTGTGAAGGTTACGGTGCTATAGGGATTGCGTAAAAAACGGGTAAGATTCGTGAGAAAGGGGATATTTTCGCTTTTTTTTAGGGGGGGATGTGATTAGGCATGGGGTAGCTCTTTTCTGAGCGAGAACCTGAATGTTATGTCAAACGATTTAGATACCCCTACTGCAGAGAAGCGTAAGAAGAGCCGTGTCCGCATAGTAGGGACATTGGTAGTGCTGGCTTTACTCGTCATAGTCGGGTTGTTGGCAAAGACGCAGATCGAGCGGATCAAGCTGAACAATAAGGTGGAGAGCTACTTGCGAGAGGCGCAGTCCTTTATCGATGGGCGTAAGTTTAACCGCGCAGAGGAGAGCCTAGGCTATGCTGAGGAGCTACGCCCTGGCTTACGTGACATTCGCCTGATGAAGACCTCTCTCGGGGAGGCAAAGGTGATCTACTTTTACGAGAAGGAGCTGACCTCCGCCCTGCAGAAGAAGGATTGGGACGAGGTGCAGTCCGCGGTCATCCAGCTGAAGGCGAAGTCCCCAGACCACCCTCAGATCGAGGTGGCAAAGGAGCAGATCGAGAAGGGACGCTTCCGTGATAAGCTGAATGCACTGATGAAGGAGCTAGCACTAGCGCAAAAGCAGGAGAAGCTTCCGCAGGTGATCACTGCTAGTCAGAACCTATTGAAGCATGATCCCGAGAATGCGAATGCCGCCCGCTGGGAGAACATTAACCAAATGGCGAAGGAGGAGCTCCTCGTCAGTGAGAAGAAGGCGCGTCAGTTCTATGAGCAGGCTCTGTTGATCGATAAGGGGATGTATTCCCCAGAGCTCTATAGCCTAGCGTCTAAGGCACGTAAGCTCTCTGAGAAGCCGCTATACCAGAGCTTCTTTGACAAGGTCAGCCAATACCCACGTGTGATTCGCTACCCGAACGAATACTCTAACCTGCAGGATGCGATCAACGAGGCCCGTGCGATCGATACAGTGCAGGTGTCTCAGGGCACCTTCCATGCTCCCATCCGCATTGATAAGGAAGTCACGCTCGTAGGGGAGGAAGGGCAGAGTGTCATCATCCACTCTGCAGGCAGCAGCTCGCCCGTAGTATATGTCAGTAAGTCTGGTAAGCTGAATGTGAAGAATCTGATGATGCGCCACACCGACACCAGCGAGGAGAAGGAGGCGTATTCCGTGCTCGTCGTAGAGGGGGAGGCGCAGGTGAACGCCTGCGCGGTGTATCAATCTGCCGCGCACGGGGTGCACGCGCTCAATGGGGGATCTGTTATTATGGATTCCTGCCGGGTAGAGGGGAACCGCTGGGACGGTGCTGCCGCCTCGGGGGAGGGGAGTCTGGTCGTCCTAAAGCGTAGTGTCGTAGCACGTAACCGCCAGAACGGAGTCGGTGCCTGGGATGGTGGTAGTGTCGAGCTGTTTGACTCCTTCTCAGAGGGGAACACCATGTCTGGGATGTCGTCCTTTAAGCTCGGTAATCTAAAGGTCGTCGGGTCCACAGTCCGTTCTAACAAGCATGCGGGGCTCTATGTGGGACCAGAGGGCACCGCCCAGCTGAAGCGCAGTGAGCTGAGCAAGAACCGCTTAGCAGGCGGATACGGAAACCAGTCGGGCACCGTCACCCTAGAGGGGGTGAAGGTCGTGCTGAACAGTGAGGCGGGCATCGTCCTGACTAAGGGGACAACGTGGCAAGGGCTGGATGCGGTCGAGTTTATTGATAATGCCGGGAAGGATGTGTGGGCGGATGCAGAGTTCCGCATCGCGGAGATCCTAGAGGAGAAGGTCTCTGATACTACTACCGACGGCGCTGCCTCTGAGGACGCAGGTGCTGAGACGGTAGATAAGATCGAGGAGGTCGTGAAGGATGCTGCCGATGCGATCAAGGAGGCAGCGGAGGAAGCACAAGATGTCGTTACTGAAGCCGCTGACGCGTCTAAGCCAGTGGAGGGCACGGATGCCACCACCACTCCATCCCCTGTAGACTCCCAGGAATAAGAGCATATGAGCGCTAAGATCCCCACCATTATCCGGAAGGTGTTCGGGCTAAACGCCCTCCTCCTACTGGCGATGTATGCGCTTCTAATCTTTAGCGTCTTCGTTATCGAGAGTGCCGCCCGGCACCAATCACAGGGCGGTGAGTGGTTTGCTAACAGGCAGGTCGTGTGGATTAGCTTAGGCTCTTTAGTTTACTTTGTGACCGCCCTCATTGACTATAAGTGGCTGAAGTGGCTGTCTATCCCGATGTATGGCCTGGCATTGGTCTTGATGCTCGTGGTGCTAAGTAGTGGCAATAGCGTGCACCAGATTAGCGTGGGTCCCATTAGCTTTCAGCCTACACAGTTAATGATCGGTGCTGGCATCCTGTTCGTGGCGCTCTTGTTCGAGAAGCTGCCGGAGTATAAGAACTGGCTGAACAACCCCTTTGTGAAGTTAGCAGTGGTAGCGGTCTTTTGCGGTCTCCCCTTCCTGTTGGTCGTAAAGTCTGGTGATATGGGGTCTGCTCTCGTATGGGGACCCGTGGCGATCGTGAGCTTGTTCGTGGGCGGCATCCCTTACCGTTATCTCGCCATCATGGGGATCCTAGCTGTTGGCGTGCTCCCCATCCTCTACTTCTTTATCCTGCCTGTGGTCTCTGACCGGGCTACTGGCAGGATCGACCAATACATCGCCATGGTGCAGAACGATGGGCAGGTGGAGGACATCCAGGGGGATGACTACGCTATTCACTACGTGACGACCGCTATCGGAAAGGCGGGGTACCAGGGCGTAGGGCTAAACACAGACCTGAGCGGTAAGGCCGGTGCCGTGCACTCAAATGGGTATATCCCTAAGGACACCGCACATAACGACTACATCTTCGGGGTCATTGGCGAGGAGTTAGGGTTTCAGGGGAGCCTGCTGCTCATCGGTACATATATGCTTTTGCTTGGCTCCTGCCTCTTTATCGGCCTCTTTAGTCGTGATGCTTACGGGCTCATGATTTGCTGTGGCATCGCTACGCTGCTGTTTGCGCATATCTTTGAGAATATTGGGATGTGTATTCGCGTCATGCCCATTACGGGGATTCCGTTACCACTCGTGAGCTACTCAGGCTCCTTTACCCTGATCTGCATGCTCCTCCTCGGGTTCGTCCAGAGTGTATGGGTGCACCGCATTGACTACTCTAAGAAGGACGACCGCAAGCGTGTGCGGATGCTGAACCTTTAGGCTCTTGGCACTGCATAATGTGTTCTTTGTGCTGCGCGTAGTGAGCAGTAAAAAAAGAAAGTTGAAGAGCAAGAGCGCATTG
>CAYWAG010000124.1:0-5431 GCA_964455925.1 uncultured Verrucomicrobiales bacterium
ACCGCGAAGTTGACCGTGTAATACTCGGTCTCTCTTCCCCTATACCTGAATAGTTACATACGTTCATTTATTCTCCCTTTTCAGTAACTGAATTTGTGTTCGTCCTATTCGGGGTTCCCCCGCATTAGAGGGAGGTAAATCGGCTAGGCTGAAGCAAGTGCGGTAGATAGCCTGGGGGGGAGGTCACCCCCTTTATCTATAAGGGTTATAACTCACATTACGGCGGTAAAGACTGTGGCACGAGCGTCCCGCTCGTGAATACATCCTCTGGCGTTAGCCACTGACTGCCCTTCTTGGCTCTCGACCTATGAGTAAAGCGGACACAAAAGAGAAAGTCAGTGGCTAACGCCAGGAAGGAATAATCATGAGCAAGATGCTCATGCCACAATTACTGCCGTAATGTGAGATATTATCCTTAATTCCGCAGTTAGGAAAACCGCAGAGGCTCAGATGCACAGAGATTTTCATTTATTTCGATCGAATAATTTAATCTAAATTAAATATTTATACCCCATTAAGTCAATCATGGTTTTGAGAGACATTGGATTACCTTCACCTACTGGGTGAAAGCGTCCGATTGCGAAAATCAACTCCAAATCCTACTCCTCTGTGCCTCCGTGTCTTTGCCTAGGGGCTATCCTTCGTATTGCGGTTCAAAATCATCTGCGGATTCTAGGATTATCCGTGATTCCGCAGTGAGGAAACCGCTAAGACTCTAAGTTTTATAGGGGGGCGTGAGGACGTTTATGGTACTGCCTTAGTAGTAGAGTAACGGTGCTTCTGCTTCCGTCGTAAGAAGGGTTGCTCGATGAAGCGCCAGGAGTAATGTGCCATGGTCACGAGCAGCACCGCGCCTAACAACATCCGGACGGTAATGGTGAGAGGCGTAGCCTCCCATTGGAAGATCCAGGGGGTGAGATAACCCAGTAGGAGAAAGACGAGGGAGTGGTAAACGTAGTATCCATAGCTCCGCGTGCCGATGTATTGGATCACGGGGTGCTCTAGCACCCAGCGTCCGCAGCCCTTAAACCCACCGGCACACAGCCCCACTAAGGCTGCCGAAAAGAGGGCGAGGCTGGTTTGCTGCCAGATTAACCATACCGAGTGCGATGACACCCCCAGCATCTGGTAACGTAGGACGAGATATACCGTGAGCGCCCCGATCATGCCCGTCCACAGCACGCGTCTGGACGGGAGGCGCAGATACTCCTGTGCATACGCCAGTAGTGCCCCAGCGCAGAGATGATCCGTCAGAAACCAAGGCGCCTTATCGGCTAACTCCCCTACGAAGAAGGGCACCTGCAGCCAGCACAAATACCGCGATAAGGGCGCAACTAACCCCACTAAAACCATAGCGACGGGAAGCCAACGCTGAGGTAAGAGTAAGACTAAGAAGGGCCACAGCGCATAAAACTGCTGATCCACCGCTAGAGTCCAAAACTGATCCGCCCCGCCAGGCCAACCCGCGAGCCGAGAGAAGTGCAGGTTAGAACTGTTCGTCACATACCATACCCAGTTCTGCAGGACATCGGGTGTGCCGAGCACGGCATACAGCACCAGCGCCAGCGCATAGGCAGGAGCCAGCCGGAGACCGCGCCGATAGGTAAAGGAGCGCAAAAAATGCCCCAAGCTCGTGCCCTGCTCACAGATCTTACGCCGCCCGCGCAATAAGATACGCGTGATCAGATACCCAGAGAGCGCAAAGAAGATAAACGCGCCCACCTCAAAGGGGAAGTCCACATGGATCCACTGCCCTAGCCAATGGTGAATGACGATACTGAGCAGGCAGAGTGCTCGCACCCCATCCAGCTGAGGCATTTGGCGGAGCGCTACGGGCTGTGGCGCAGGGCGACTGGCACTAGTGTCTGTGAACATCTAAGGTTATGCGTAAGCGTCCCACCTACTCCCCAGCGGCGAGCGCCTGGATAGAGAGGTTGATCAACGAGTTCGGCTCGCCGATGGATTGAATGCGCCCTTGGCGATCCAGCAGGAAGACGGTCGGGGTTTGGCTAATGCGGAACTGTTGCGTAATACTCCCTGCTTGGTCAACCGCCGTCTGCCAGGTCACCTCCCGGTCTGCTACGAGCTGACGGAGCTTAGCCGTGCCTCCCGTGTAAACACCTAGCATACGGGAGCCTGTATCGGTGGTGATCTTATGCATCCCCTGCATGATGGGAAGCCAGTTCTCGTTCTGCAGATCCTCCTCCGCCCAGAACACGAGGGCGGTCACCTGTCCCGCTGCCGACGCTAGACTCACGGGCTGACCACCACTATCGGTGCCTTCAAAGTTCGGCGCGGTGCGCCCCTTAGATAAGTACTGGATCACATACAGCTGGTCGCTGATGACATCGGTTACCTTCTTTCCGTTGATCTCCATGTCCTCTGGGATAGTCTTAATAGCATGGCGGAGGTGCTGCAGTCGCTTAGTGATCAGCGCAGGGTCATCCCCCAGTGTGGAGAGCGCGATGCTGACTGCCAGCGAGGCTTGCCCCTGTTCTTCTGCCGTCGGGGCTTGCTTTGCCACCTTCTCTAGGAAGCCTAGGTCCTGTGGCGAAAAGTGCTGACTAATGGTCAGGCACAGCGCGCCTGCCCCTGGCTTATTATACAGCGCGCGGTTCATCGCGTTTCGGATCGCCTCTCCTGCATTCCCAAAGGCGGGGTCACGGAGGAAGGAGGCGTCATTCTCATAAATCCACGCGATCGCCCGCATCGAGCTAGGGCGCGAGAGCTCCGCCCCGATCGCCTTTAGCACCACCTGTGTCGTCCGACGCGCATCCGGCCGTGATGCCAGTAACTGCTGCCGCGTCCCTGCATCCTGCGTATAGGTGTACTGCTGCTCCCACCGGTCCAGCTGCTCATCATACTGCCGCATCGCAGTGTCTGCCACCCGAATGTCCGCCCCCGCCATCGCGAGCAGCGCCATGCTTATTATCAGACCTCTCATACCCTCTAAGGCTCTACGAATCTACCGCCCTCTGCAAGCCCTAAAAGAACTGTTCATCGCGCTCATCACTCGACTCCCAAGGATGCCTCCCTCGCCCCCTCTGCACGCCGAGGTGCTTTTTTCAGAATAATAATTGACACAATGTCCTTTATTCTCAATAAATGTCCCACCGACCTAATTATGATTACGATTAATAACACTCCCCTCACGAGCTCCCTCTTCCCTGGAGGAGAGGCGCACATTAGCCTACAGGACGTTCCCGTAGGAGACTGCACGGTGGTGTGGGCATTCCTAGAGAGTGCGGATGAGATCATGAAGCTCCTGCTGTGCATGGATGCGCTCCGCCGTGAGGCTCCTGAGGGACGTGTAGAGCTGCACCTGCCCTACATGCCGTATGCCCGACAGGATCGGGTCTGTAATCCGGGCGAGGCGCTGAGCGTGCGTGTTATGGCAAACCTCATCAACAGCCTACAGGCCGATAGCGTCACCCTCTATGATCCGCATTCTGATGTCGTCGGCGCGCTCATCGACCGCGTGCGCATCGTTCCGCAGCACGCCCTACTGCAGGAGCTGACGCCCTTCATTCTAGACAAGAGCCTCGCCCTCGTTGCCCCCGATGCCGGCGCAGAGAAGAAGACCCACCAGTTCGCCCAATCCCTCCCCGCCAAAGTAGAGATCCTCTACGGCAGTAAGGTGCGTGACACCCAGACCGGAGCCATCACCGGCACTACCGTAAGAGGCGACGCCACGGGACGCGGCGTCCTCCTCATCGATGACATCTGCGACGGAGGCCGCACCTTTATCGAGCTCGCCAAAGTCCTCCGCGCCGAAGGAGCCGAGGAAATCTACCTCTACGTCACCCACGGCATCTTTAGCAAAGGCGTAGAAGCCCTCACCCCCTACTTCGACCACCTCTACTGCTACTTCGCCTTCCCAGATGTAACACCCCACAACCAACTCACCATCCTCAGCCAGCGCTAACAGAAAAACTGATAACCGCCAACTGTAAACTGATAACTCTCCTATGCAACCAAATCCCCTCACCGCCATTGACTTCTATAAGGCCGACCACCGCCGCCAATACCCAGCCGGCACCACCGAGGTCTATGCCAACTTCACGCCCCGCGCCAGCCACCTCGCCCGCGTGCTAGAAGACCGCTTCGATAACCGCGTCGTCTTCTTCGGCCTCCAATACTTTATCAAAGACTTCCTCCTCGATGCCTGGAACACCGGCTTCTTCCAGCAACCAAAGGAGCGCACCGTCGCGCAATACCAACGCCGCATGGACTGCGCCCTCGGCGCCGGCGCCATCACCAGCGACCACATCGCCGCCCTGCACGACCTCGGCTACCTCCCCATCCGCATCAAGGCCCTACCAGAAGGCGCGCGTTGCCCCATCGGCGTGCCCTGCCTCACCATCGTCAACACCCACCCCGACTTCTTCTGGCTCACAAACTACCTAGAGAGCGTCATCAGCGCCTACCTCTGGAAGCCCATCACCAGTGCCACCACCGCCTTCGAATACCGCCGCCTGCTAACCGACTACGCCCATAAGACCGGCACGGACCTCGGGCTGGTAGACTTCCAGGCGCACGACTTCTCCTTCCGAGGCATGAGCGGGGTGGCAGACGCCGCCCTCAGCGGAGCAGGGCACCTCACCAGCTTCGTCGGCACCGATACCGTCGCCGCCATCGACCTCGTAGAGGACTACTACGAAGCCGATGCGCAGGCCGACCTCGTGGGTTGCTCTGTCCCCGCCACCGAACACAGCGTCATGTGCATGGGCCTCCAAGACGGCGAGCTAGAGACCTTCCGCCGCCTCATCTGCGACCTCTACCCCGCGGGCATCGTCAGCATCGTCGCAGACACCTGGGACTTCTGGAAGGTCATCACCGACTACACCGTCACACTCAAGGACCAAATCCTCGCCCGCGACGGCAAGCTCGTCATCCGCCCCGACAGTGGAGACCCCGTAAAGATCATCTGCGGCGACCCCGACGCCCCCGCTGGCACACCCGCGCATAAAGGCGCGGTGGCCTGCCTCTGGGACGTCTTCGGGGGCACTCAGACCAGCACCGGACACAAACTCCTCGACCCTCATATCGGCGTCATCTACGGCGACAGCATCACCCTAGAGCGCGCTGAGGCCATCCTACAGCAACTTCATGCTTTAGGATTCGCCGCGGGCAATGTCGTCTTCGGAGTCGGCTCATTCACCTATCAACACGTCACCAGAGACAGCTTCGGGTTCGCCATGAAGGCCACCAGTGGCATCGTCAATGGTCAACGCCGAGACATCTTCAAGGACCCCATCACCGACAACGGCACCAAACGCAGCGCCAAAGGCCTCCTCCGCGTCACCGCCGAAAACGGCACCTACACCCTCCACGACCAACAAACCGAAGCCCAAGAACAACAAGGCGCCCTCACCACCGTCTTCGAAGACGGTGGTGAGGGCGCCTTGTTGTTCTTGGGCTTCGGTTTGTT
>CAYWAG010000125.1:0-5409 GCA_964455925.1 uncultured Verrucomicrobiales bacterium
GTCTCCCCGATAGGGGAGACCTGTTCGCGAAGTTTCTTGTGAAATGCACCCCTACCTGAACAGTTACACGAGATGAAAAATGTCGTGTAGTTAGTCCACAGTTAGAAAAACGATCTGCGGGTTTTAGGTTAAAGGGAAGCACGCTCTGAGGTGGTCCTGATTCAGGACCGCCTGTGCTATAGGTATTATTCGTCGCCTTGGTCGGGCTTACGAGGGATCAGTAAGCCGCAGAGAATCGTCACTACGGTCGTAATCGGCCACATCCAGGCGAAGTTATAGATACTCGCGATAGGGAACGCTCCTTCAGTGGGCTTATATGTAAAGCTCTGCGCTAACCAGCTCACATCCATTCCGGCATTATGTAAGAGGAGCCAAATGTCCGTGCGGACAAACATGACCATCAGGAAGGACAGAACCACTCCGGTGACGAGTCCCGCTGTAGAGCCGCGCCCCCAGAAGGCACAGAGGAAGATCCCCAGCAGTGGTCCCATGGTGTATGCTGTTAATCCAAATGCCAGCGGCAGGACTGGAATCTTATCCGCCAGTACTAAAATCGCAAAGGTGAAGAGGGTCAGGATAATGCCCCAGATCACCACGAGCACCTTAGACTTCTGCAGGATTTTCAGCTCCTTGAGTTCTTGCTCCGTCTTCGTCTCTGGGTGATAGATCAGCGAGATCGTGGTTTGGCTCAGAGCAGCTAGGATGGAGTCCAGACTACTAATAGCGGCGGCAAAGACGCCTGCCAGGATTAAGCCCGACAGCCCTACTGGTAAGACGGTCACGATCCACATGGGGAAGACTCCGTCCTTGTTCGCCGGCACGGGAACGGTCGAGATCTTCTCATGGGTAAAGTTCGCCGCAGTAGGGTCCGATGGGTTCGCCGCTATATATTCCACCCGGGCAGCCGTAGCCTCTGGGTGCTCCAGACGCGGAGCGGCGGCGACCTTCTCTAGCGCCAGCTCGTGTGCGCCTGGTTGCGTATGATCCACCTTCATAGCGACTACCGCTTCCTTAGCAGTAAACGGATTATTATCATAGTGCACCACTAGAGCGGCACCTACGAGCAACATCATCAGCGTGAGTAACTGGCCCACCGAACTCCATACGAGCGCCTTTTGCGCAGAGACCTTATCCTTACAACAGAACATCCGTTGTGCATTGAGCTGGTCTACCCCAAAGGCGGTCATGTTTTGGAACGGTACGGCAATGATCGCCACCCAGATCGTAAAGCTGAGGTGTGGCTCCAGACGCGCATCCCAGGTATCAAAGCGTGCATACAAGTTCGCGGTTTCCCAGAACTCACCCCAGCCGCCATTAAGCCCCCCGATGATCCAGACGAGGGTAAGAATACCACCAAAGGTGAAGAGGAAGAACTGCATCACATCCGTCCAGATGACGGTGCGCATCCCACCCATGAGAGTCCAGATAATCGCTAATATCCCAATAATCACAACACAGACCCCAATGTTCATGCCCGTTACGATCTGCAGCGGCAGAGCCGCCACATAGACCCGCACACTCTGCCCCAGGATACTCCCTACTGTAAAAATCACCGTCGCTAGCGTCTTTGCCCCGCCTCCGATCCGGCGCTTCATGTAATCATATGGGCTAAAGATCTCCTGCTCAAAAAACTTCGGCACAAAGTACTTAGCGACTAAGATCCGCCCCATAATCGAGCCGATCCCCCACAGGAGATAGGAAAAGTTCCCGTTAAGGGCAAAGAGCGTGCCCGCCACACCGATAAAGGTCACCCCTGAGATTTCTGTCGCGATCATCGACCCCGACACCGCAGGCCAAGGCAATGACTTACCGCCGAGGAAAAAGTCCTTAATCGTCCCCTGCTGACCACGCATCATATGCCCTACAAAGGTCGTCAATAGTAGGTAACCCGCGATAACCGCCCAGTCTATCCAGTGAAAGTCGTCATGTACAAACTCCATCTGTCCCGTCTATCACATCCTGCGGGAAGATAAAGAGAATTACTCACGAGATTTGCGTAAGGGCCAGGGCGATCTCACTTTGGAACCCTTACACATAATAAATATCTCCGCGTGCTCCGTGTCTTTGCCTAGGGGCTATCCTTCGTATTGTGGTTTACCTAACTGCAGACACGAGTTTGAGCCAGGTTTTCAAGACCCCTTTACAAGTCCTTGTGTGCAAAGCCTTAATTATATAAGGCTCTCAAAGTGAGGTAGCCCTGGCGTAAGGGCTTACTTCCGCAGTTTAAGCAGGCTCTGAATATCATGGGCTACGAGCACGATCGCGGGGAGTAGCAGCAGGATCACAAAGGTGGCAAAGAGGATGCCAAAGCCCAGCGAGACTGCCATCGGCACCAGGAACTTAGCCTGCATAGACTGGGAGAACATCAGGGGGATGAGCCCGGCAAAGGTTGTCAGCGAGGTCAGTAAGATAGGGCGAAATCGCTTCTGCACCGCGGTAGAAAGGGCTGCAAATACGGGTTGCCCAGCGGTCTTAAGCTTATTAAAGGTGTCGATGAGGACCAGCGAGTCGTTCACCACCACGCCGGAGAGTGCGAGCATCCCAAACATACTGAGGTACGAGGGCGTAAGCCCGAGGCAGATATGCCCGATCAAGGCACCAATGATCCCAAAGGGGATCGCTAGCATGACAAAGAGTGGCTGCACAGCGGAGTTAAAGGGCAGTGCCAGGAGAACGTAAATAACGAAGAGTAAGACCCCGATCCCCACTAAAAACCGCTGACGCATCTCCTTATAGTTCTCCAGATACCCCTTAAACTGCCAGCTCAGTCCAGGGTAACGCTGGATGAGCGCATTCAGCTCTGGCGTGGCATCCTCGGCAAACTTAATGAGGTCATAGTCCTTATTACGTGGCGCACCGATCACCTTAGTCATCATTGCACCATCTTCCCGTGTGATCGTCGCGGCAGCCTGCGTGAGGGAGATGTCAGCGACGGTAGAGAGCGGCACCTCGGTGCCGTTGTTCAGCTTCAGAAGGAGGGTGTCGAGGGCGTATCGGTCCTCGCGCACAGCCTCTGGGAACTTTAGGAAGACCCGCACCTCTCCGGTATGGCGCGGAATACGCATCACTTCCGTCCCGATGAGCTGTGCCTTAATCTGTCGGGAGAGCGTGGACTCAGATAACCCTAGGCGGTGTCCCTCCTCATTCAGCGCCACCTCTAACTGGTAGCGAGGAGCAGGGCGATCATCGCTCACATAACGGAGCTCGCGGCCAGGGATCATCCGCTCTACCAGCGCCTTTACCTCATCGACCACGGCGGTATTCTCTGCCGTAATGTTCCCACGCAGGGCAATCTCTAGCGACTCTGGCTCATCCACATTCCCACGTGCCTTCCGCTGTGCCCGCACACGGAACAGCTCCAGCTGATCCATCTCGCCGCACAGCTCATACAGACGGGCGACCAGCACACTGTTCTCGACCATGTTCTCACGCCGCAGTTCTTGTGGGAGCAGCTCTAGGGAAACGGTTCCCACCCGTGGATCTACATGCCATGAGACATACCCACCCGCACTCGTGACGATCCCGGTAACCAGGCTATCAGCATCCTCCCCCTCGCCATCACGGAACTCATCCTGCAACTGGAGCGCGGCTTGATACACATGCTCTACCAGCGCCTCCGTATCAGCGAGGCTCGCGTCTTGCCCCAGTCTCATGATGCAGTTAATCTCGTTCGAGTCGATCGCAGGATAAACCTGGAACCCCATCCGCCCACTCTGCCAATACCCAAGACAGGCTAATGCCAGCGCCAGGAAGAGCGACACCGTCAGATACCGCGCCCGCATACAGACCTCCACAGTAGGTTGCACGACCTCGCGCGAGAACTGCCCTAACCGGGCGTTAAACCAATCCGGAAGCACATTAAACCAACGTGCCCCGGTTGCCTCAAAGTTCAAATGCTTGAGGTGGCTGGGCAAGACTAGCTTAGACTCGATAAGGGAGAACAACAGCACCCCGATCACGACTGGCGGAATCTGTGCCGCTAGGTTCCCCCATCTACCATCGAAGTTATACAGGGGCAGGAATGCCACCATAGTGGTCAGTACCCCAAAGATAACCGGCACGGAGACCTCCTTTGTCCCCACCACTGCGGACTCTAAGCCATGCAGCCCCCGGCGCTTATGCTGATAGACATTCTCCGCCGTTACGATGGCATCGTCCACCACGATCCCCAGCACCAGAATAAAGGCGAACAAGCTCATCATATTTCCCGTAATCCCGAATAAGGGCATACAGATCACGCCTCCCGCAAAGCTCAGCGGTATCCCTAATGCCACCCAAAACGCTAAACTAGGGCGCAAGAATAACCCCAACACCACCATGACTAACAGCCCCCCTTGTAATAAAGACGTCGACAGCATCTGTAAACGCCCCGATATACGGTACGACTCATCATCCCACTGTGAGAAACGGAATCCCCCCTCTGTGTGTGCGTTCTGCTCTGCGATAAACGCCTTCACGACCTCGGCGACACGGATAGACGACTGCTCGCGGCTCTGGAACACATTGACCAGTAAGGCGGGGTTTCCATTAAACCGCACGATCTTCTGCTCATCGGCGAACCCATCATGGATCTCACTGATCGCGCCTAGCGGGATCGTCTCCCCGCTTCCGATGGGAATGGGGATGGAGGCAAAGTCCGCCCCTTCTAGCACATTCCGCCCAGGTCTCACCAGCACGCTCCCCGTCTCATAACGGAGCGCCCCGGCGCCGCTCTCCTTAGAGTTATTCTTAATCGTCGTGAGCACCTTCTCATAAGAGATACCATATGTCCGTAGGGCCTCTGGGCGTAAACGAATGGCAAACTCACGTTGGCTCACTCCCACCACCGTTGCGCGCCCGATCTCTGGTAAGGAGAGCAAGCTATCACGGACCTCAAAGGCGCGCGCCGTCAGAGCATGGGGCGAGGCCTCGTCTGTCGCCTCTACCACCACTGAGATGACCTCATAGAAGTTCGCCGTATCTGGAATCGTAAACTTAATGGTATCCATCCCTGCTGGTAACGAGCGCAAGCTACGGATCTGGCGCTCTACCTCGGGGAGCATCTTCTTAGGATCTACCCCATCCTTCATCCGCACCCTCAGCTGTCCCGATCCTGGACGACAGGTAGCCTCGATCACCTTGACCCCACTCAGATCCGTCAGCGCCTGCTCGATCGGCATAATAATCTGCCGCTCGATCTCCTGCGGGCTAGCCCCCAAGTAGGGTGCATCCACACGGATCAACGGTAGCTCCCGCGTCGGCTCGACCTCTAACGGCACCTTTGTCAGCGCCACCAACACCCCTCCTGCTAAGATGGCGATCAACAGAAGATTCGCGGCTAAGTCGTTCTTTGCAAACCAACGGATCATAATGGCTCTATATACGTCCTTATTTACGAACTTTAATCAATGTTTTTTCCGCACTCATATT
>CAYWAG010000126.1:0-5365 GCA_964455925.1 uncultured Verrucomicrobiales bacterium
CCTCTGGGTCAGCCGTTCCGCATGATGTGTCACAACGGTGAGATCAACACCGTGCGTGGTAACCGAAACTGGATGGCGTCCCGTGAGGAGTTCTACCGCTCCGAGATCTGGGGCGATGACATCGACCTCCTAAAGGAAGTGATCACCGCTGGTGAGTCTGACTCATCTTCCCTCGACCACGCGCTGGAAATCCTCGTGCTCTCTGGCTTCTCGCTCGAGCACGCTATGTCCATCCTCGTGCCGCCGGCGTATAAGCACAATAAGGAATACTCCGACCAAGTCCGTTCCTTCTACGACTACACCTCTTCCTTCTCCGAGCCATGGGACGGCCCTGCTGGCCTCGTTTACACCGATGGACGTAAGCTCGTAGCCTCTCTCGACCGAAATGGCCTCCGTCCGTCTCGCTTCACCCTTACCGAGTCCGGCCTGCTCTACGTTGGTTCTGAGTCCGGTGCTGTTGTCCTTCCTGATAACGAAATCATCCGCCGTGGCCGCCTCGGGCCAGGCCAAATGATCTCCGCCGACACTACCACCGGCATCCTCACTGAGGACAAGGACGTGAAGGAGCAGCTCGCTGCACAGCAACCGTATCACGATTGGGTCAGTAAGAACAAATACATGCTCAAGAGCTACGTCTCTGATGAGGCCATCAACCCTGCGACCGACTTCAGCCCAGTCGAACTCTCCCAGCTCCAAGTGACGAATGCAGTCACGAAGGAAGACCTCGACATGGTCTTCCCTCCAATGATCAAGGCGGGCCAAGAAGCGGTCTTCTCCATGGGTGATGACATCCCACTGGCGCCGCTTTCTACTTTCCCACGTCTCCTCTTCACTTACTTCCGTCAGCTCTTCGCACAGGTGACGAACCCACCGATCGACCCGATCCGTGAGTGGTCTGTCATGACCCTAGAGGCTGGCCTTGGTGCCGAGCGTAACATCCTGGAGGAAACCCCAGATCACGCGAAGGTTCTCCAGCTGGAGTCCGCCATCCTCTTTGAGCACGAGCTAGAGAGCATCAAGCAGAACGAGACCGAGCCATCCAGCCACTTCCCATCCGTCATTCTCGATGCGACCTGGCCGAAGAGCGAGGGCAAAGCAGGCCTTGAGAAGGCTGTCGAACGCCTCTGTAAGGAAGCCGACGAGGCGGTCGCCAATGGGGCGCAAATCCTTGTCGTCTCTGATAAGGCCACTTCCGCAGACCGTGTGCCCGTTCCTTCCCTCCTCGCTACCAGCACCGTTCACCACCACCTCGTGAAGGAGAAGACCCGTCTTCGTGCTTCCATCGTGGTCGAGACCGCTGATGCGCGTGACACGCACCACATTGCGACCCTCTTCGGGTTTGGTGCTACCGCTGTTTGTCCATACCTCGCCTTCGCGACGGTCCGTCAGCTCGTAGAGGCTGATGATAAGAAGAAGCTCGGCGAGGAAATGACCGCTGAGATCGGGATGAAAAACTACCGTAAGGCGCTCGAAAAAGGTCTCCTCAAGATCATGTCCAAGATGGGTATCAGCGTCCTGAACTCATACCAAGGTGCTCAAATCTTCGAGGCCGTCGGTGTGAGCTCCGCCGTCATCGAGAAATCCTTCACGGGAACGCACTCCCGCATCGAGGGTGTCGGCTTCGAGCACATTGCCGAGGAGTCCATCATCCGTCACGATACCGCTTATGCTGAGGTCTCCCCAGCGGCTCCGCTTGACCTCGGTGACCCAGGTTACAACCGCTTCCGTAAGGGGCAGGAGCGTCACGCTCTCCCGACCGAAGTCATTAAGAACTTCCACACCTTCGTGAAGTCCGGTGCTAAGGACGACTACGAGGGCTATGTCCAAGCTCAGCTCGAGGTGAACCCGGTCGCTCTGAAAGACATCATGTCCTTCGTTCCAGCCGCTTCTGGCCCGATCCCTCTCGATGAGGTCGAGCCAGCAGAGAACATCATGCGTCGCTTCACCACCGCTGCGATGTCCATGGGTGCCCTCTCCCCAGAGGCACACGAGACGCTCGCCATCGCCATGAACCGCATCGGCGCGAAGTCCGACTCCGGTGAAGGCGGCGAGGACCAAAAACGCTTTAAGCCCTACCCGAACGGAGACCTCGCGCGCTCTGCCATTAAGCAGGTCGCTTCTGGCCGCTTCGGTGTTTCCGCGCACTACCTCGTCAATGCTGACGAGCTAGAGATCAAGCTCGCTCAAGGCGCGAAGCCTGGTGAAGGTGGTCAGCTCCCAGCGCACAAGGTGAACGGCCTCATCGCTCGCCTGCGTCACACGCAGCCTGGCGTCCAGCTTATCTCGCCTCCACCGCACCACGATATTTACTCCATCGAGGATCTTGCTCAGCTCATTCAGGACCTGAAGGAAGTGAACCCGAAGGCGAAGGTCACCGTGAAGCTTGTTTCCGCCGCTGGTGTCGGAACCATCGCCGCTGGTGTCGCCAAGGCGAATGCCGATAACATCCTCATCTCCGGACACGATGGAGGCACCGCTGCCTCTCCGCTCTCCTCTACAAAGTATGCTGGTCTCCCATGGGAGCTAGGCACCTCCGAGGCACAGCAGGCCCTCGTCCTGAACAATCTCCGTGACCGCGTCACCCTCCGAACCGATGGCGGCCTCCGTAACGGTAAGGACATCGTGATCGGCGCTATCCTCGGAGCCGAGCAGTTTAACTTCGGCACCATCGCCATGATCGCCATGGGCTGTGTTTACGTCCGTAAGTGTCACCTCAACAACTGCCCAGTGGGTGTCGCCACCACCGATCCGAAGTGGCGCGCGAAGTTCAAGGGCACGCCAGAGCACGTCATTAACTTCATGACCGGTGTCGCAGAAGATGCCCGTCAGATCATGGCATCCATCGGGGTGCGTAAGCTTGACGACCTCATCGGACGCCCAGAGTTCCTAGAGCAACGCCACGTCCCAGATCACCCGAAGGCCAACAGCCTCGATCTCTCCCCGATCTTCAAGGACGTCGTCCCGGCGGCGGCGGAGACCTACGGCAAGTCCGAGGACGAAGTCGCGCGTATCTGTCAGCAAGACCGCAACGACGGCCTGCACAAGCCTGCGCTTGACATCCAGATTCTAGAGGACATCGCTAAGGCCACCGAGGCCTCGGCAGAGGCTCCTGTAGCTAATGTCATGGACCGCGCCACCCTTGACCTGGAATACAACGTCGTCAACACCGACCGTAACCTCGGCACGCGCCTCTCTGGTGCCCTCGCCGCGCAGTTCGACGGGAACCGCGTTCTCCCACACGGCAGCATCAACCTCACCTTCAAGGGCACCGCAGGGCAATCCCTCGGCACCTTCCTCGTCCAAGGCGTGAACATTCACGTCATCGGTGAGGGTAACGACTACGTCGGTAAGGGCATGTCTGGCGGACAGATCATCGTAAACCCACCAGTCGGCCACAGCTTCAAGGCCGAGGAGAACTCCATCGTGGGTAACACCTGTCTCTACGGAGCCACCGGAGGTTACCTCTACGTCAACGGCCGAGCCGGCGAACGCTTCGGCGTGCGGAACTCCGGAGCCACGGCAGTAGTCGAAGGCACCGGCGACCACGGATGTGAATACATGACCAACGGTCTCATCACCATCCTCGGACGCACCGGCCAAAACTTCGGCGCAGGAATGTCTGGCGGAACCGCCTACGTTTACAACATCGACGGCAAATTCCAGTCCCGCATCAACCCCGAGATGGTCGTCCCACTCCAGGTTAAGCGCCCCGAACACATCGCCGAGGTCAAAGGCCAGATCGAGAAACACCTCGAACTCACCGGCTCCGCCCGCGCCAAGGAGATCCTCGCCGACTGGGACACCAACGTGAAGAAGATCGTCCGTGTCATCCCGAAGGAGAAGCACACCCTAGAACTCGCCGAAGAAGCCCACGAAAACGCCGGCGAAGTAGAAGAAACCACCGCCTAAGCGCTAGGGGAGCGACGGCGTCCCGCCGTCGCCACAAACCTTCTAAACCCCAAAAGCAGAGGCTCCCCCCTCTGCTTTTTTCGTAAACCGTAGAAGCGACCATTGGTCGCTTAGAACACACTACGCTCACACATGGTGGCGTAGCCATCCGGAACGCACTGCACTAGCTGTGCCCGAACCCACAGGGCTCCCCCGGATTCGCCCACGCTTCGATGGTATGAAAAAGCGGAACGGGGACTTCAGTCCCCGCGCCTCACGCAGGAATCCTCCTTACCCAAAGCCTCGCTACCCACCTCATCATTAACATTATCAATTCATTAAAGTCCAATGAAGACCGCTTAGAGTTTTTTTGAAGCTTCTGAGTGTTAGGGATTGCGGTCTTCATGGGAAGACTCTAACGTCAACCGTAAATAATGAAGTCAACATCACTCATCATTGCTTTTATTTTTTCGGTGATTCTAGCTTTTTACACTGGGAAATTCAGCGGTTGGAATGGCTTAGCTATTGATGAAGCCATCAAGACAGGAAAAATGTTTAGTAACGAAGTTACAGCGCAGGAGCTAAGACTATGGACGGTAGAAATAACTGATAAATACTCTTCGAGATTTAATGCTGATCTAGCCGAAATTACAATCCCCCGCTCTGACTGGAATGAAGTAATGCGTAAAAAATTCCCCTCTAAAACCACCTGTATTTACTATGATTCCAGGTGTGCGTCTTATATAGAATTTGATTTTGGCTTAACAGCGGTTGCAATTCCGCTACTAGGAGAAGTTCCTCATGATAATAGGAAGTTTTCTTCTCACATGATTGATCCAGACTACCCCGCACACTCATTCTCATGGTATAGATGAGAATGAGCGAACGGGTCGGGCATTGAATCGTGAATTTTTCAGGGGGGGTGAGGTATGAAACGGCTTCTTTCACCTCGTGGCCAGCCGAGCACTACGCAACACAGAGGCATCGCAGATGCCGAAAAATGGCCCAACGGCCATTAGTGAGGGGAAGAAGTCTCCTGCGTGGATCGCGGGGACTTTTTCCTGCCATTGGAGCGTGGGCTAGTCTGAGGGTAAGCTCTGTTGATGTGAGTGGAGAGTTCCGTCGCCGCGCGCCCTGTGCTTGAGGCGTACACTGGTCGACTGGTTCCCTCGGCGAGGAAACTCTACCGTGCACAGCTGGTGCAGTGCGCTCCGGATTCGCTACGCTCACAGCTGGTGGCGTAGCCATCCGGACCGCACAGGCCTACCTGTGCCCGAGTAGGGTGAAGGCGCGAGTGTGTGATAGGAGGCACTAACCGTGTAGAAGTGAATTCCCTCGAGACTTCCAGCCACTTTAGGCCAGAAATGTGAGTGGAGAGTTTCGTCGCAGCGCGCCCTGTGCTGAGATGTGCACTGGTCGACCGGTTCTCTCGGCGAGAGAACCCTACCGTGCCCAGCTGGTGCTGCGCGCTCCGGAT
>CAYWAG010000127.1:0-1478 GCA_964455925.1 uncultured Verrucomicrobiales bacterium
GCTGTAGGTGTAGGATGTGCTTGCTTCGCCTCGGTGGGGGATGGAGGAGGTGAGACGCCACGCCACTCCTCTGCTGTGTAGCCACTTTTACAGAGGTAAGGGGGGCGTAGGATCTGGTGGGGTTAGTCCACTTGTGCGAGTTTTTCGCTAGCGGCATTATACTTCTTACGGTTTGCGAGCACTCCGTAATACATCTTACGGCAGTGAGCGTATTTAATGCGGCTTTTCAGGAGGTATGCGCTACGGTCCCAGTCACCCATTTTGATGATCTGGATCTCAGCGGGACGTGTGTTCCACTTACGCATTAGAGCGAGAGTGGGGTGATAGATATCGACAGAGCCTGCGCCTACGAGAGCAGAGCCGTAATCATCGACTACATAAGTGTGTGGCAGCCCTTTGATCTTAAATAAGGTGCCGAGAGGGTATAGTGACCAGTCAGCTGCCGCACTGCGAACCTTGCCATACTTCAGGACGGTGCCAGCGGCATTAAAGTTCTTATAAATACCTCCCATTTCCTTTTCAGCGCATGAGTATGCGGTCGTTCTGACGTAGCGCTGGGTATCTGTAAGGTCATAGACTGGGTAACCGTGTCGGTCAGTCTTAGAGCCTAGTGAGGAGGGCGAATCTTCTTTTACCGGAACGGTTGGGAAGAAGGAGTTATAAGTAACTTCTTTTGAGGATTTCTTATCAGAGTTTTTTGCCTGGGTATCTAGTCCGGGAACTTGCGTGCAACTAGAGATAGCGAGCGCGCTGAGAAGAAGTCCAATCGTGAATTTAGCTTTCATATATAGGGCAGGATTCAGACGGATCCGAATCGTGGACGGACATACCTAGGGTCTCCGTAAAAAAATGCAAGAAAAATCTGGGCAAGATGAAACGGGAAGCGTTTTCCGCTACGCGCTACGTGTGTGAAGCGAAATGGTACATGAAATTGCTTGTAAAAAATCTACCTTTTTTGATCGCCATCGTAGAATGAATCGTGTAAGACCAGCAATCCTATGCCTGTAACTAAAAAGACACGCTTTTCACGTCGTGTGCCAGACCACGTCACAGATGAGATTGTAAATGTTCTCACTAAGAATGATGATTACTTAGGTTTTAATGAACTCTTCGAGCTCGTGTTTGAGCGTCTGAAGGAGAGAAACGCAGTAAGCGGTGGCGAGGAAATGCTACGCCTTCGCGCCTGGGAGAAGCTCCAGAACCTGGAGACCCGAGGAATGATCGAGAAGTTCGAGAAGAAGTATAAGGGCCTCGCTTCCTTACCTAAGGCGCACAGCGATCAAGCTGCTAAATAGCCAAGGGGAGGTTTCCCCATACCGCTATACTGAGACGCTTATGTCTCAAAGATCGACGGAGCTCAGGTATTGAGCTCCGTTTTTGTGTTTCTAGAGACCCAGTAGTTTTCGAGCGTCGGTCTCAGACATTCCGTTTTCCATTAACTTGGCTAAGCCTTGCTCCAGTTTAACTTGGGCTTGTTG
>CAYWAG010000127.1:1578-5360 GCA_964455925.1 uncultured Verrucomicrobiales bacterium
CGCCGAAAATCTTCTTGAACCCAAAGTCCGTAAATGGATGCACATACCCGCTACTTTTCATAACCTGAGTATACCCATCTCTCTCTCAGTCTTCAACTCTCTTTGTCATTATTCAGCGTTGAGTAAATACGTGCTGGTCGCCTTCCTATGAGAGGGGTAATCTCTCGTGCTCTGAGCTGGACAGTAGGGGGATAGGGGGTAGGCTGTGGTTATGAATACGAGTGAGAGCGATGTGGCTGAGATTAAGCGGTTGGGGCAGTTCTTTACGGACTTTAAGGCTGAGGTCGGGAAGGTGATCGTGGGGCAGGATGAGGTGGTGGAGCGCATGGCGATCGCGCTGTTTGCGGGGGGGCATACGCTGTTGATGGGAGTGCCGGGGTTGGCTAAGACCTTACTGGTCTCTACTATCGCTAAGACCTTACGTCTGGATTATAGCCGCATCCAGTTTACGCCGGATCTGATGCCAATGGACATTACGGGGACTGACATTATCCAGGAGACAGAGGAGGGGCGGCGCTTCTCCTTTATCCAGGGCCCCATCTTTGGGAATGTGGTGCTGGCGGATGAGATTAACCGGGCACCTGCTAAGACGCAGTCCGCATTGCTAGAGGCGATGCAGGAGAAGATCGTGACGGTCATGGGTAAGACGTATGAGCTGCCGCAACCGTTCTTTGTTCTCGCTACGCAGAACCCCATCGAGCAGGAGGGGACGTATCGGTTGCCAGAGGCGCAGTTAGATCGCTTCATGTTCTTCCTGCATCTAGACTATCCTACAGAGGAGGAGGAGCTGAGCATCGCGATGCGTACGACGGGCGGCAGTGAAGAGGAGCCACGTGCCTTACTAGGGGCAGAGGAGATCCTGCACTTTCAAAGCTTAGTGCGCCGTATTCCAGTGCCAGACCATATTTATGCGGATGCAGTGAAGCTGGTGCGGCTGACCCGTCCGTCACAGAGTGCTCCTACGTGGGTGCAGGAGCAGATCAGTTATGGGGCGGGGCCACGAGCGGTGCAAAACCTCGTCCTCGCGGCAAAGGCTAGGGCGGCGCTGCATGGGAAGTTTATGGTCACGGAGACGGATCTGAAGGAGGTCTTAGCACCGGTGCTGACGCATCGTCTCTCGCTAAGCTTTATGGCGCAATCACAAGGCGTAACAGTAGCGCAGTTACTCCCGCGCCTGCTAGAAGCGGCTGAGATCGACTAAGGGCGGAGGGCATGATGGTGACGGATTACATCGATGGTGCCGTGATGGAGCGCCTGCGTTCCTTGCTGATGGCGGCACGGTTCCCCGTAGCGGGTGCCTTTACGGGGATGCATCGCTCATTCTTGAAGGGGACGGCGATGGAGTTTGCAGAGCTACGGAACTATGTCCCCGGAGATGATCTCCGGAGGCTGGACTGGAAGGCGTATGCGCGGAGCGATAAGTTTTTCCTAAAGGAGTATGAGTCGGAGACGAATGCGCGGGCGTATTTCCTGATCGATACCAGTGGGTCTATGCAGTTTAAGGGGCATGATGGGGGCGTGCGGCTGGATTATGCGCGGCGGTTGGTGGCGCATTTGGCGCTCTTATTTCTCTCCCAGGGGGATAGTGTGGGCGTGGCGTGTGAGGTGGCGGGGCAGCTGCGCGCGCAGCGGCTCCGAGGTGAGGTGAGCTTACCGCAGGTTATCGAGACATTACGGGGACTGTCGGCGGAGGGGACGGGGGATGTGGCTGCGCAGTTGCATGAGCTCACCCAGCATATTCCACGTCGCTCTATGGTGATCGTGCTGACGGATGGGTTGACCGCGCTGGATGACCTGGACGATGCCTTACAGCATTTGCGGCATCATGCGCATGAGGTGAGCTTACTGCAGCTGCTGTCGCAACGGGAGCTAGAGCTGGACGAGCCACGAGGACTGTCCTTTCGTGACATCGAGACACAGGAGGTGTTACAGACGGATGCGCCATCCGTGCGGGCGCATTACCAGCAGGAGCTAGCGGCGCATCAGGCACAGCTGCGGGCATTATGCCAGCGGTCAATGGTACGTTATCGCTTGCTTCCTACGGAGGATTCGGTCGAGAGTGCTCTGTATGATTTGATCCTCGCTCCATAGCTCTTTCGTCTTCTTCCCTCTTTGATTTTATGACTCTTCTCTTTCCTCTCGCCTTACTGGGCATGCTTGTGTTGGTGGTGCCGTTGGTGATCCACCTGCTGCGTAGTAGGGAGGTCGCGACGGTGGACTGGGCGGCGATGCGCTTTCTCCGCACGGAGGAGACGCGGTCGGTGCGGCGGCGCGCCTTAGAGAATATTCCACTCATGTTACTGCGGATGGCGGTGCTGGCGTGTTTAGTGTTGGCGCTTTCCCGTCCCGTGGGGAGTTTGCTGGGGCAGGGTAGGGTGGAGAGTGTGATGATTCTGCTGGATCGGTCGCCTGCGATGGGGGGGGACGCTGCGGGGCGGTCACAACTAGAGCGGAGCATCGCAGAGGTGCAGGTAGCGCTGGAGGATTACCCTGACAGTGTCCGGATCTATTTACTAGATAGTGCCGACCTAGCGCTTACGCCTGTCTTAGCTGCGGGGAACCTGAGTGTGTTAGAGCCAGTGGAGCTGACAGATGCGCCGTGCTCGGTGCTGTCACTACTGACCCGTGCAATGAGTTTACTGACCCAAGAGGGGGAGCGGTTTGGGCAAACGGAGCTCTGGATCGTGGGGAGCCAGCAGGAGGGGAGCTGGGCACCATCGGATGCCGCCTGGGAGGAGCTAGGGGGGCAGCGTAAGCCGGCGGAGTTAGCGCGGGTCAGGTCGTTCTTAGCACCCTCGGGACTGGGGCAGGGGGATCTGGCGCTGGCACTAATCGGTGCGCAGCTGCAGGGATCAGTGCTAGAGGTAGAGCTGCAGCTAACCGGAGGTAAACCGGGGGAGCTGGTGCCCCTGAGCGGACAATGGGAGACGGGCGAGAGGATGGAAGCGGTGGTCGAGCTGGCTGAGGGGCAATCCCGCTACCTAGTGTCACTGCTACCCCCACAGCCAGCGGCTAAGCCTGTCGCTGACACGAGCGATCTGGTGGCTGATGCGGTGGATGATAGGACGGTTGCACCTACCGGGGCGGGGCAGCTGGCGCTCTCGGCAGATGCGAACGTGCGGAACAATACGGTTTACTTCTCATACGGTCAGCCTGCGCCTCGGCGGACGTTACTGGTGACGGATGCAGAAGGGGCGGAGTTGAGCTCGTATTTATCGCGGGCGGCGGCGTTACGTCAATATAGGCACCAGCATGTCCGTTGGATCGCTCCGCATGAGGTCTTGCTCACGGAGTTAGAGGGGTATGACCTGGTGATATGGGCGGCAACGGGGGAGAGCCTGGAGCTCCAGCTCGCGCTGGAGCGCTATGTCACCGCGGGTGGACTAGCGCTGATCTTCCCGTCGCCTAGCGGGGAGGGGCATGCCGAGGGCTGGTTTATGGGGGCGGTGGTCGCGGCAGATGCGCCGGATCTCCATACGGTGCACAGCTGGCGGGAGCAAGACGGCCCCTGGCGTCATTCCCGCGAGGGGCAGCCACTCCCCGTGGGGTATCTGCAGGCGGCTCGCTATGCGACCATACCAGCGACGGGGGCGGTGCTGGCACAGTGGGCAGATGGGAACCCAGTGTTAACACAGCGCTATCTCGGAACGGGGCAGTTACTGCTGCTCTCAGTCTTGCCAGACCCTACGTGGTCGAACCTAGAGAATTTGGCTCTCCACTTAGTGCTAGTCCAGCGCCTGCTCGCCGAGCCAGCCAGGGGCACGGGAGGCGCGTATCTGAAT
>CAYWAG010000128.1:0-5357 GCA_964455925.1 uncultured Verrucomicrobiales bacterium
GTAATCTGCGTCTATCTGCGACATCTGCGGATAATAAATATCGTGTAGAATGCTCAGGCTTGGTAATGGGCGATGAGGCGGTGGGCGTGCTCTAGGGCGGTGGCTAGGGTGTCACCGGTGATGGTGACGTGCCCCATCTTACGCTTGGCCTTGGCGACCTGCTTTCCGTAGAGGTGGAGGGTGGCACCAGGGGTGGAGAGGATGGGGCTCCAGTCTGGCTGTTGGTCG
This sequence comes from uncultured Verrucomicrobiales bacterium, assembly GCA_964455925.1. GTDB lineage: Bacteria > Verrucomicrobiota > Verrucomicrobiia > Verrucomicrobiales > Akkermansiaceae > WTJZ01. The sequence goes on from CAYWAG010000128.1 coordinate 229, forward strand.
GGACCGTCCCAGATGTCGCCTAGGAGGTTCCACATGACGGCGGGCTTTAGGAGGGCAGTGCCACCTAGGGGCAGCCCCATGGTGGCCCGGAGCTGTTGCTCGAACTGAGAGGTTTGGCAGGCATCCAGCGTATGGTGTCCGGAGTTATGCGGACGGGGTGCCATCTCGTTCACGAGGAGCTGGCCGTCTGTGTCGATAAAGAACTCTACGCCCATCACGCCCACGTAGTCTAGGGCCGTGGCGATCTGCTCTGCCAGCTGGCAGGCGCGGTCTAGGGTGTCCTGTGGGAGGCGGGCTGGGACGAGCGAGAGGTGTAGAATGTGGTGCTGGTGGATGTTCTCCGCTGGGTCGTAGCTGATGACTTGTCCATCCTGCCCCCGCACGACCATGACAGAGATCTCACTGGCGAGCTGGATGCGCTGCTCTACGATGGCGCGCACGCCTTGGAAGGGTTCCCATGCCTCCTGTATGGAGGGACGGTTCTCTAGCGGGAGGGCGAGCTGTCCCTTGCCATCGTATCCGTCACGCGCGGTCTTAATGATGACATCCCCAGGGATATCACTGAGGGCCTGCGCTAGCTCCTGCTGGCTGGAGACGATGCGGAAGTCGGCGGTAGGAATGCCGTGCTCACGGAGGAAGCTCTTCTCTAACTCCCGATCCTGACAAATACTAACGGCTTGTGTCTTAGGGTAGGTCGGCTTTTGCGTCGAGATCTCCTCTACGAGGTCGCGGGGGATGTTCTCAAACTCGACGGTGACACCATCGACCTGGGAGAGGAATGCCTGGAGGGCGCTGGGGTCATCAAAGGCTCCGTAGAGTGCCTCGTTGGCGAGCTTCTCTGCCCCTGAGCAGTCGCCGCCTGTCCACTGGATCACTTGGTACCCTAGGTGGCGCGCCTCTAGGGCTAACATGCGCCCTAACTGCCCACCTCCGAGCACTCCGATGCATTGCTCATTCATGCGATCTCACCCATCTGAGGTAATGTGCCGGCCTCGACCTTCGTGCGTTGCTCCTCACGGAAGGTCGCTAACTTTTGCGCGAGTGCAGGATCTGTCGTGGCGAGCATCGCGACGGCAAAGAGAGCCGCGTTCTTAGCCCCGGCATCCCCGATGGCAAAGGTCGCGGTCGGGATCCCGCCTGGCATCTGCACGATCGATAACAGCGAGTCCACGCCATTCAGCGCACGTGACTTCACAGGAACACCTAGCACGGGCAGCGGAGTAATAGCGGCACACATTCCTGGGAGGTGCGCGGCGCCACCAGCTCCTGCGATGATACACTTTAGCCCTCGGTCCTGTGCCGTCTGGGAGTACTCATAGAGCCGTTCTGGCGTGCGGTGGGCACTGACCACTAGGCTCTCCCATTGGACGCCAAAGTCGCTTAAGATCTTGGCGGTGTGCTCCATGGTGGGCCAATCTGACTGGCTCCCCATAATAATACCTACTTGTGGTGATACCTCACTCATAATCGGAAAAAAATGGAGGCGAAGGCGGGATTCGAACCCGCGAATAAAAGTTTTGCAAACTTCCGCCTTAGACCACTTGGCCACTTCGCCTTTTTTTAAGAAACCTCGTTCTCTGAATCGTAAAACGTGAACGAGGAAGGGCACCTTAATGACAGTGCCCGCTGCTTGTCAACGGTTCTCTGCATTATTTTTTTATGGAGTCCCTCATGCGTGACATTCCCATTTACTTCTGGGACGGGCGGGCGTATGGTGTTGGGCATGATGGTTTTTACTCGTCTCATTCTGTGCCTGTCTCTGCTAGTTGCTCCGCTGATGGCAGATCCGCTAGATGCGCCTGCTCGTGCTAAGGCGCAGATTCATCGCCTCACGGAGTCCACCGCCTTACTGGGGATCACGCTGACGGCTAAGCCTGGCTGGCATACGTATTGGAGTAACCCCGGAGATGCGGGGATGGCTCTGTCTGTGACCTTGGCAGATGAGGCGATCCAGATCGATGCGGAGGAGTTCCCTACTCCCACGCGGTTTGAGAAGATGGGGATCGTGGGGTATGGCTATGAGGGCGAGGCGACCTTTCTGTATTACCTGAGTGGGCCGCTGCCTGAGACGCTGACAGGGGATGCCCGCTGGCTGACCTGCGATGAGAACTCTTGCCGCCCAGGGCATGTGGAGTTTGCGTTGCCCCTGCCGGCACTATCTACGCAGGCGGGTGAGATGGTCAGCGAGGCGCCCGCGTGGCTGATGGCGGCGGAGGCGACCCAGCCTACACGCCTAGATGCCGAGCCTCTCTCTATCGAGGTGCAGGGGAAGACCTGCACGATTCAGTTTCGTAGCTCTCAGAATTTGGTCGGGTTTGCGGCGTATCCTGCGCAAGAGGCGCTGTCTGAGGGACGGCATAGCGGGATCATCACTGCAGGGGCAGAGGAGAACAGCTACGAGATCCGCCTGCACCTCACGGGCGAGCTCCCGAACACGCTGGGCTTTATCGCTAAGAAGGGGATGCAGGCGTATAAGCTCTCCTTTATCCAACAATAGCCCACTGCCCTATCGCTCTCACTCCTAGAACCATGAACTTTATGCTTAAGACCCCTAGTATTCTCCTAGCCTCCCTCACGCTGTTATCTGCGGACACGGGATCCTGTAACTGCGCTGCTACCAGCCACTCACGTGCCGCCACAGTCATGGGGCAAAAGACGCTGTCCTACCAAGTGCAGGGCATGAAATGCGGCGGATGCGCGCGGGGCTTAACGCAGAAGCTGGAGCAGATCGACGGACTGATCAAGGTGGATAAGGTCGACCATGAGGCACAGCTCGTGCAGCTTACCGTTGCCCCCGAGGTCTGTGAGACTACTGTGCAGCAGGTTATCACGCAGGCAGGCTACAGTGCGCAGCCCTCCGCCGCACCAGTGGCGCTCCTACAGGAGGTGAGCGTAGCCCAGGCTACGGCGCTGATCTCCGGTGAGCAGGAGCGCGTGCAGAACCTCACGATCCTAGACATCCGGACACCGGCAGAGTTTACGCAGGGGCACATTGACGGAGCGCAGAATCTAGACTTTAAGGATGCGGACTTTGCCACCGCTCTCGCTGCTCTGGACCGTCATACTCCATACCTCCTGCACTGTAAGTCGGGAGGGCGTAGCGCTAAGGCACTCCAGCAAATGCGGGCACTCGGGTTCACCTCCGTTTACCATCTGAGCGCTGGTTACGATGGGTGGCAGGGCGCTCAATAATTTCTCTGCGTAGGCGACTTTCTCCCCTTGCATTTCTGTGAGGGGTCACTTAGGACGAGCGGTATTATGCCAAAGCCTCCTAAAAACGCAATTTCTCCTACCCGCTCTGAGGACTTCCCGGAGTGGTATCAACAAGTCATCAAAGGCGCCGATCTCGCGGAGACCTCCGAGACCCGAGGGTGTATGGTGATCAAGCCATGGGGTTACGCTCTCTGGGAGGGCGTGAAGGATTACCTCGATAAGCGGTTTAAGGAAACCGGACACGAGAACGCCTACTTCCCACTCCTGATCCCGCTCGCATACCTCGAGAAGGAAGCCGAGCATGCCGAGGGGTTTGCGACCGAGTGCGCGGTCGTCACCCACCACCGCCTAGAGGCGCAGAAGGATGAGGAGACCGGTAAGACTAAGATGATCCCAGCGGGAGAACTCACCGAGCCATATGTCATCCGCCCGACCTCTGAGACGATTATTGGAGCCGCCTTTTCCCGGTGGGTGGAGTCCTACCGTGATCTCCCCCTCCTGATTAACCAATGGGCGAATGTCATGCGCTGGGAGATGCGCACTCGGATGTTCCTCCGCACGGCGGAGTTCCTCTGGCAAGAGGGGCACACCGCCCACGCTACTAAGGATGAGGCCGTAGCCGAGACTAAGCTCATCCACGATCTCTATACCGAGTTCGCGCGTAACATCCTCGCCATCCCTGTCGTCCCTGGTGAGAAGACCGAGGCCGAGCGGTTCCCTGGTGCTGATAACACCTACACGATCGAGGCAATGGTGCAGGATAAGAAAGCCATCCAGGCTGGTACCTCGCACTACCTAGGGCAAAACTTCGCTAAGGCGCAGAACATCTCCTTTATCGATAAGGATAATAAGCAAGCCCACGCGCATACGACCAGCTGGGGGGTGTCCACTCGCCTCATCGGCACACTGATCATGGCGCACTCTGACGACGATGGGCTCGTGCTACCGCCTCGTATCGCGCCAAAGCAGATCGTCATCGTTCCGGTCACGCCAAAGGCAGACTCTAAGGACGCCATCATTGATGCCTGTCAGGCCCTAGCAGAGACCCTCCGCACGAAGGTCACGCTGGGCGGCGAGCCTGTCCGCGTGCACGTGGATACGCGCGACCTCCAAGGCGGGGCTAAGAAGTGGGACTGGGTGAAGAAGGGCGTGCCGCTCCGCGTAGAGATCGGCCCACGCGACCTCGAGTCACGTAAGGTCTGCGTCAGCCGCCGTGACCAACCCGCTAATGAGAAGGCATTCCTGGATCGGAACGACTTCATCCAAGAGGCCGGCGATCTCCTGCAGAGCATTCAGGACTCCCTTCTAGAGAAGGCAACCACACTGCGTGACAGCAACATCACGACCTGCGAGGATCTCACCAGCTTCGAGCAACACTGGAATGTCAGTGACGACGCCCAACCCGGCTGGCTCCTATGCCCCTGGAACGGCTCTAAGGAAGAGGAGGAAGCCCTTGCTAAGAAGCACCGTATCTCCATCCGCTGCATCCCACAGGGCATGCAGAAGGGTGCCTCCACCTGTATCCTCACCGGCGCTAACACTAGCCAGTGGGTGCTATGGGCACGCAGCTACTAAAACTCACTATGGCACGAGCGTCCCGCTCGTGAATACATCCTCTGGCGTTAGCCACTGACTGCCTTTCTTGGCTCTCCACCTATTGAATAAGCGGACATTAAGGAAAAAAGTCAGTGGCTATCGCCAATAAATGTTGATCCTTGATTCCGCAGTTAGGAAAACCACAGAGGCACAATACAAGCGATAGCGCAGGATAGCCCCTAGGCAAAGACACAGAGGATTTTGTTTATTTTGATCAAATAATTCAATAAAATCTAAATATGGAGACCTTATTGAGTTAAATGGGAGTTTTGAGAGACATTAGGTCACCTTCACCTAGTGGGTGAAAGCGTCCGATTGTG
>CAYWAG010000129.1:0-2665 GCA_964455925.1 uncultured Verrucomicrobiales bacterium
TGCTCCCATGACGTAGGGCTAGAGAATAAGTTGTCAAAGTACTCCTGCGCAACGGCCGTATCTCCTTTGGCCACCAGACAGAGCCCGTAATTCAACTCGAGATTAAGGGTCGTCTGATCCGTCGGTAATGTCCCTAGACAATACTCAGCCACTTCCACCGCTAGGTCCTGTTGGCCAATGATAAGTGCAGAGGCCATTCGGTTATAACCCATCCAGCTTTCTACACCTTGACGGTCCCGATAATCTGCGCTCCACTCTAGGTTGTCCTGATCCAGTCCTAAGTCATGGAATAAATAGCCAAGCCTCCCCCAGAGAAAGGTATTCTCCTTGAACAACGCGACCTCGGACAAGGCCTTCACCGCACTCAGTTCTCGACTCTTCTCCACAACATCCACCTGATAGCTCCAGGCGAGTGCCTTCCGCGTATCATCATAGGGCATCTTCTCTAGCTCCTTGATCACCGAGAGACTTGAGCTCCCCTTCTGCACCCAGGCCCAAGCCAGAACGGCTTCCGCACTCTGCGCATCACCTGCCGTCACGATCTCATTGAGCGCTAGATTGTAGTCATACGCCCACCCCTTGGTGCGGAAACTCTTCTGCAGTGTCTCATAGTCTGACACCACCGCCTCCTCAGACATCACTACTGCGCTCAAGGCCTCTATCGCCTTTTTCTTCTCGCCCTGTGCACAACAGAGCTCTGCTCTCGCGCGGTAATATGTCGCTTCTGATTGGTAATGCTTGATCGACTCTATGAGACGGGTCGCATCTAGGTGCGCCCCCTCTGAGAGATACACTCCGAGGAGCTCATTCCCTGCAAAGGTATAGTCCGGTGAAATGGCATACGCTCTTTCCAGGGGCTCCTTCGCCCCCTTCAGATCTCCCTTCGACAGATAGACATCCGCTACCGTCCCCCAGGCAATGTGCTCTTGCGGATCGAGCTGCGCCCACTCCTTCGCATACTTCAGCCGCTCATCGAGACGCCCAAGATCACGGAGCCAACTCACTAACTGACGCTTCGGCCAGATGTATTCAGGATACTTCTCCGCTACCTCTTGCATCAGCGTCACCGCCTCCTTCCGCTTCTGCGCCTCCCACCAGACCCACGCCTTCCGCGCTTGCAGTGTCTTCATCTCGACCCCATCCGCTAGGAGAAATTCACACACCTCTTCTGCTTCCTTATACTTTTGTAGACTCGTCAGGATATACGCCTTGCGATCGTAGTAATCGATCTCTTTGGGAAAGCGTTTGATGCCTTCATTAATGGTATTGAGCGCCTCCTCTTGGTTACCGAGTTCACTCCAGATATCCGCCTCTAGATCCCACCAACTGGTAAGATGCCCCTTCTTCTGACGCGCCTTGGCTATCATCGGCTCGATCGACTTTGTGAGCGTCTGACTCCACCCTGCTAGCGTCGTCCAGCCCCAGTAATACTCCGGCGACTTATCTACCGCCATCACCAGCGTCTCGTACGCCTCTTCCTTGCGCTCCAAACGCCAGAGCAGTTGCGCCAATAGACCCGCATTCGCAGGATGCATTGGGTTCCACTTCACCGCATCCCTCAGTGCCGCTTCTGCCTTACTGTACTGCCCTAGTCGCTCGGCACATTCTGACAGCTTGCGCGCGGCCCAATCCCAGGAGGGGGAAAGGCGAAGCGCCTCCACTAGAGCAGTTAACTCATCCTCGTAGTTCCCTCGCTTCTTATGCACCCCAGCCATCTCCATCCAGGCGCGAGGCAACAGTGAAAATTGCTTCACAAACTGTGCCCCATAGTCGGCAGCTGCCTCATCCTCGCCCGTATCTAATAGCTGCTGTATCAAGGCCGCATGCGCCTCCCATAAGTCCGGCCGCGATGCGCGTGCCTCCTTCAAAAATGACGTTAACTCCTCCGAACGGAGATAGCGGTACGAGAGCTCACGAAAGTCAAAGAGGCTACTCCCGTCCGTCACCTGCTTCAACAGCTCCTGCTGGAGAAACTCGATACACTCCACCTCGCGTCCGAGTAATCCTGCCACATGAAAGAACTGCTTCATCGCCCAAGGGTAATCCACCTTATACGATAAGGCCTTACGATACGCCTCATACGCTTCTGGTAGCTCCTGACGCCCCTCCATGATGCTGGCTAAGATCCCTTGAGACTCCGCGACCTTGGGATTCTTACTCAGTGCGAGCTCAATGTACTCTTCGGCCCGCTCTGTGTCCTGCAGCGTATCATACTCGATCGCCAACTGCCTCAGCGCCCAGAGATCCGATGGAAACAGCGCGATCAACCGCTCCAAGTAACCGATCGTTCGATCCGAATCACGACCAGACCACCAGCCCGCCATCACTTCCAGTAAATCACGCTGACGCGGATACTTTTCCAGTAAGGCCTCTAAATACTGATCCGCTACCTCGTCCTCTCCGTCCTCCCTCAGGAGATACGCATACCTCTCTTGGATCTCAAAGTTGGTGTCGCGGAGATCTAGGTGCGCGCGATAATGCACCTTCACCTTCACTCGGTCTCCTAGATACTGGTGAAATGAGGCCGCTCTCTGGTGCCAATCCGCTGGCTCCATCAGGTCTCGCGCCTCTGCCAACAGCTTCAACGCCCGCTCCTCTTGCCCCCAGCCTACCGCTTGGTTCGCCACATAGACCATCAACTGCCCATCTCCAGGATGCTCATACA
>CAYWAG010000129.1:2765-5318 GCA_964455925.1 uncultured Verrucomicrobiales bacterium
AGCTGCCCTGCCATCCCATAATACCGCGCCAAACTCGCAAACGCCCGCCCATCATGACGGCGATATCGCACCGCCTTCCGCAGATAATAGTGCGCGCGATCCCACATCCGCACATCTCCTAAGAGCTCCTCACCGTACTCCGAGTAGAAGACCGGATCCGCCCCCTCGCTCATCACCCAGGGATGCAAGTAGTCGAGGTACTCCTGCTTCGACAATGTCCGTGTATAGGAGTACGTCGCCCGATACGCCAGCTTCTGCACATCCGGAAAGCGCGCCAACGTCTCTCGGTAATGCTTCGCCTGCGCGAAGAAATCATTCGTATACACTGCTACCTCAATCCGCGCGCGTAATGTCAAAGGATGCTCCGCGGCCATCTCCTCCATCTGCTGCATCACCTGCTTGATCCGCTGGTGATTCTTCGCATCCAGTGCCACCATCAACTCATGATGCACATTATACACCTCCGCATCTGGGAACTCGATACCATCTAGGAGTTCTTCCTTACCCTCCGGGACTAGAGCCACCGCATGAGGCCCCTCTAGTGGATGCTCCTTGATCATCTGCTCGATCAAGATCTCTCCATAGTGCCGATGCGTTGGATCCCTCAAGATCGCGATCCCAACGCGGTCATCATACCCAATGCATGCCTGTAAGTGCGCCCCTGTCGTCCATGAGGTACTCAATGCACAAGGCACCCCCCGATCAATCAGCGCGATCAAACTCTCCCGCGTCAGACGAAACTCCCGCGTCACAAACCCATTACTCTCCGCCCATGCTCGCTCCTTAAACCATGGGGTACCATCATAACAAATCTCCTTCGCAATCTCCAGATGATCATGATTCATCCCCCAATACGCCGATAAGGACGCCAATGTCGCCGGTGCACAGGTATTGTGATGCTGCTGGATAAAGGGCACATTCAACCGTACGCGCTTACGCTCGCGATAGTCCCCCTCCATCAAGTTCTCATACAGCGACTTGTGGAACCCCTTGCGCTCCTCGCGTTCTGCCTCCATCAGAGGGATCGCCTGCTCTACCAGATCCGACTGCATCAACAGGTCAATACGGCGCTGCCTCAGGTATTGTTGCCCCGCCTTCTCGATCATCGGGGAGAGCCGCTCCTGTTCATCTAGCGCCCAGAGCGCCTTTTCTCGATCCTCCCGCTCTGAGTACAGATCACTGAGACGTCCCGCATACGGCGCGTTCTCCGTATTCTCATGCGCCTGTATCAGGAGCTCTTCCGCCTCCTCATCTCGCCCCAGCTTGATCAACATCTCCACCTTCTGGATCACCGCTGGCCGATACCATGAGCGTAACTCTGTTGCCCGTTCCGCCGCTTCTAATGCCTCTTCATAACGGTCCGCACGATCATACACGATCGACTTCTCTACCCACGCCCACGAATACTCGGGACTCGCCTCAATCGCTAAGTCCGCAGCCTCATGCGCCCGCTTAAATTCTCGCAAATCCGCCAAAACCCACGCCCGGATCCCATAATAATCACTCACCACCATCTCATCTGCCCCCTCTATCCGGTCCGCCCATTGATCCAATAGCTCATTCGCAAAGTAAGCCCCATTCTTCGCCACGCGATTGAACACATGATAGATCCCAAACCGAAAATCATCAGGATACGCACGCGCATTCGCCATGCGTAATGACTCCCCTAGTCGATACGCCCCCAGCCCCACTGCTAACCGAGCCGCTACTTCACGATCCTCACCCGCTGACCACTCACGTAAGTTCGTACTAGCCCCGGCCTCCTGATACGCAGAGAGCATCATCCCGTCATAGACTAGCCTACTCACGCTCTCTACATCGACCGGCTTCACTTTATCCCCTACCAACATAGCACCAACGTAATCAAATCTATAGCAATTGTGCAACGCTTAAACCCTGATCATGGCCATTTCCTTTGCCTTCCGCCCCATCTCCACCACTTCTCTTCCGCACCCTCCCCGCATTCTCCCCCTCCCTCTCAAAAAATTATGTTTACCAAGCCCCCCAGAGCAACTAATGTCTCGCCCCATAGCCCCCCAGATGACGGACCTCTGACAATCATTCGCAGCTCCCCATCTTAGCACCATACACTATGAAATCCTACCGCCTCAACCGCCTCTTCAACCCGGCCTCCGGCAAATGTCTCGATATCGCCGTCGATCACGGCTTCTTCCGCGAAGCCTCTTTCCTCAAGGGCATCGAAAACATCGAGTCCGCTGTAGAAACGCTCGTCGACGCTGACCCTGACGCCATCCAACTCACCGTCGGCCAGGCCAAACTCCTCCAAGAGATCCCAGGCAAAGCTAAACCTGCTCTCGTCCTCCGTACCGATACCGCCAACGTCTACAACGCCAACCTCCCTCCAAACCTCTATTGCCACCTCCTAGAAGAAGTCGTCCTCCAGGCCGTTCGTCTCGACGCCTCTTGCGTTGTCGTCAACCTCTTCCTCATCCCTGACCACCCAGAGATCTCAGAATACTGCCTGAAGAATATCCTCAAGCTCAAAAAGGACTGCGACCACTACGCCATGCCTCTCATGATCGAGCCCATCGC
>CAYWAG010000130.1:0-5318 GCA_964455925.1 uncultured Verrucomicrobiales bacterium
CAGTCAGTAAGCCAAAGCCAGGGCTCTCCCTCCCCACAAAGGATCAACAAGACGGCCCTAAACCACCCGGGCTGAAGCTGGGCCTCCCTACCCAGACAAAAGACGACAGCACAGCGCAGGAGCCCACTGCTGACTCTAAGCCTAAGCTCACTCTCCCCACAAAGGCGGAAAAAGACGACGCCACGACCTCCGAGGAACAGCCTACGCTCAGCACCACGGAGACTCCTACCCCTAAGCCCACCGGTCTCAAGCTCACCCTCCCTACCCAGCCAAAAGACGACAGCACAGCGCAGGAGTCCACTGCGGACTCTAAGCCTAAGCTCACTCTCCCCACAAAGGCGGAGAAAGACGACACCCCGACCTCCGAGGAGAAGCCTACGCTCAGCACCACAGAGACTCCTAAGCCGACTCCTACCCCTAAGCCCACCGGTCTCAAGCTAACTCTCCCTAGCCAGCCAAAAGACGACAGCACAGCGCAGGAGTCCACTGCTGACTCTAAGCCTAAGCTCACTCTCCCCACAAAGGCGGAGAAAGACGACACCCCGACCTCCGAGGAGAAGCCTACGCTCAGCACCACAGAGACTCCTAAGCCGACTCCTACCCCTAAGCCCACCGGTCTCAAGCTGACTCTCCCCTCTTCCGCTAGCGACAGTGCCACAGAAGAAGCGGTCTCAGACTCTAAGCCTAAGCTCACGCTGCCGACTAAGGCGGAGCAGAAAACAGCAACAGAGACGCCAACGCCGAAGCCCACACCGAAGCCGGCGGGACTGAAACTTCCTATCCCAAGCAAGCCGGAGGCTCTAACCGCCACATCAGCGCCCTCCACAGAAACGGACGCCGCCGACCAGCCTACACCGACTACCTCCTCACCAAAGGAGACACCTACGGTTAAGCCCGCACCTAAGACCACTCCTCTGTTCGCCTCCCCGGAGGAGCAAAAGAGCCTAGCCACGCCCTCTCCTGCTAGTCCTAAGCCCACGCCAAAGCCGGTAGAGACCAGTGATTCTACAGAACAGGACTCACCGCAAGACAGTGCCGTTCCTGTCCTAAAGCCTGTAGATCTCGCCAAACCTCTGGCGACTGAACCACTCACAAAGCAAAAGCCAGCCACCGCACCACTCGGTGTTCCGCAGCCACTCCCCAGTGAGACCAGCAAGACACCCACCCCAGAGCCTAAGCCCCTACCAGGGAAGCTGGACGGTGCCCCTCTCACCACTGCTGCGCCTATCCCCCTGCCGACGCCTAAAAAGGCTGTTACCAGCGAAGAGCGCCCAGTAGAAAAAACCCCCTTCCCGAAGCCCCTCAAGATCGCGGCATGGCTCACTATCCTGCTAGGTCTCGGTGGTCTCGGTGGTGCGCTGACGCTCTACTTTATTGCTCCGATCGAGATTCCGGTCGAGGACATGGTCGCGCAGATGGAACAGGATGCACGGGCAGAGCTCCGCATCTACGCCCTCCTCCTCGGTGAATATAAGTCCTATGTCGCCCTCGGCGTTGGAATCATCTCTGTGCTCTCGATCTTTGCGGCTGTAGGGCTACTCCTTAAGCGCGTCAGCGGATATATTACCACCACTGTTTTCGCGATCCTCGGGGCACTCACCTTTAATGTCATCTCCATCCTCGTGCTCGTCTGCTGTCTCGTGACTCCATCCAGAGCCTACTTTGATGCCACGAAACAGCGCTAAGCCAGCACGCTAAACTTTTTCCTCAGCCCAGTTCTATCCCCCCTCTGATAGAACTGGGCTTATTATTTCCCCCCCCACACCCAGATCATGCAGGCACCATACCACTGGCTCGGCCAAGATGTAGACTTTAATGAAGCACTTACGCTCCAAGAGAGCCGCGTCCAAGAGCTCATCGCCCAGCGCGACCTCCCTGGAAGCTTCTACTTTCTAGAGCACGCCCCCGTTTACACCGCCGGCATACGTGATGCGAACCTCTCCGCACACCTACCGCACCCCACTGTTAAGATTAACCGAGGAGGCCTCGCCACCTACCATGGACCAGGTCAGCTCGTCGGCTACCTCATTACCGACCTCATCCCGCTGGGCAAAGACCTCCACGCCTTCCTCCGCTCCATGGAAGAAGCGCTCATCCTCTCCTGCCGTGAGGTAGGCGTGCCTGCCGAGCGGGAAGAGGGTCTCACCGGCGTATGGACCAGCCAACGCAAAATCGCCTCCATGGGTGTAGGGGTCCGTAAGTGGATCTCCATGCACGGCTTCGCCCTCAACATCACCCCTGAGAGCCTCCCCCCCTTTGGGTTCATCAACCCCTGCGGCATCGATGGGGTTACGATGACCTGCCTCCACAACGAAGGCTCATGGCGCGGCTCCCCACAGGACTTCAGCCACCTCGTCTATAAGCACATGAGTGCACTCACGGTATAAGAAGGGATTTCACGAAAAATTCACAGGAGGTTCATCTTCCCTTCACTCGAAGGGGCTTTAGTTGGGATCGTGCTGATACTGGCACGGCTTTGACTATGACTGCTATTGAACTCACCTTGAACTCGGTTCTCCCTGCTCAGGCGCTACGCGCGCGGCGGGAGGCGCGTACCTTTACTCTTCCTTCCTCTTACCGTCATTGGGGGCTTATCCCCTGTCCTCTCAGTGGGCTAGAGGCTCCATTTGTGCGGGGCTTTATCGGGGAGGTCTATACGTATCGGCATGATCAGGGGATCGTCCTCTTTCGGTATTTACAGGGGAGTTCACGCACCTTACGTGACTGCCGAGTGTGTCTGCGGGAATGTGGGTTTCACGTTGGGCAGATGCAGCGGCAGCAAGATACCACTGCCCAGTGGCAATCCTACGCGGCATGGAACCGGAAGAACCGCCTGGCAGTTCGCTCCACTATTATAGCACCAGAGAGCGACCAGAGCTGGCACTGCCCAGCCACATGGCTACGGCAAGCCCGGCTCGCGCCCCCTCGCAGATCCTACCTCGCCATTACCGAACTCACAGATATGGAGCGGGAGTTTTAGTATCCAGATCACACCACACGACAATTTTCTATTCGCATGTAACTATTCAGGTGAGGTTACAGGATATTTTTAACCACGAATCACACAAATTACCGCTAATATTTTAAAAGTTCAGTATTTCAGAGGTAACTATTGAGGAGGGGCTGAAGGAGTGGTTACATTCGTATTTTGTGAACTTCAGGCTCTTTGTGGTTTAGCCACCCGCGACAGGGGAGCTGGAGCACCCAGCTGGTGCCTTATCCGCCTGCGCCTAGGACTAATACTTCGACTCTATCACCTGCTGTGAGCGTGGTGGTCGCATGGGCGCTCGCTACGATGGCGCGTTCATTCACCTCTACTACGACAGGCTTCCCTGCCATGGGAGTGGTAGCGATGAGAGCGGCTACCGTTTGCGCGGAGGTCTCGACTTCTTGTCTGTTTACGTATATCTTCATGTCTCTATCATGCCCTACCTGTAGCGGAATGTGAACCTCTAATAATCACTTTCCTTTTTTCACTTTTCATCGAATATATTCATCTGTAAGCTGGACTGAACCCTGTGTCATCGTCGCTCATAAGCGCAGACATGACGCTAGGGCATATCCCGCCCCTCTATCCTCTTTTTCCCCCTTCCCCCCATCTATGGACTACGCCCCACACCTTCCACGCACAGCGCCTCGTGAGCGCCCGCCGCTGTTGCGCATCTTGCTCCGTATCGCTCTGATTCTCCTAGCCCTGGCGATCCTGGGGTTTATCGCCTTCTGCACCTACTACGGGGTGCGCGCCTCTAAGTTCGACCTTAATCAGGTCTCCATCATGCCGGAGCGTACCGTGATCCTAGACCGCAACGGCAAATCCCTGGGTAAGATCCATGGGGAGAACCGGGACATCGTCACCATTGACAATATGTCACCGAACTTCCTGATGTCCATCATCGCGCGGGAGGACGTCCGCTTCTATGACCACTCTGGCGTGGACTTTAAGGGGCTCCTCCGTGCTACGGTGCGTAATATTAAGGACCGAGGCATGACGCAGGGGGCATCCACCATCACCATGCAGCTGGCGCGAAACTCCTTTGAGCTGGCGCAGGGCGAGGAGTGGCACCATGAGCTAGACCGAAAGTTCCTAGAGATCTTCGTCACCTTCCGCATCGAGCGTAAGTTCGAGAAGAGCGAGATCCTCCAGCACTACTGTAACCGGATCTTTTGGGGGCACTCCATGATGGGGATCGAGGCGGCATCGCAGGCATACCTGCAGAAGCCCGCAAAGGACCTAACCCTGTCCGAGGGAGCCATGCTCGCCGGCATCGTGCGGGGGCCAAACGCCTTCTCCCCCTTCCGCTCCGTAGAGGCTGCCCGCAAGGAACGCGACGTCGTGCTCGGTCGCCTCCGCTACTACAGCTACATCACCCCAGAGCAAGAACAAGAGGCACTGGCCGAACCCCTGGTTATTCGCCCAAAAAAGCACCGTACTAAGGGGCAATCCTACGCCTTGGATGCCATCCTTAGAGAACTCAACGACTTCCTAGAAAAGCATAACACTAAGCTCGGCGGGCTCACCGTCCATACCACCATTGATAAGGACCTGCAGGAGAAGGCGGAGGCATCCATGAACGCCCGCCTCGTCAACATTGAGAAGACGAAGGGCTATAAGCACCAAACGAAGTATGCCTTTGCCGCCTCTAATAGCGACAAGGCGCCAGCCTACCTCCAAGGTGCGCTCGTGTGCATCGATAATGCCACAGGTGGCATCGTAGCCTGTGTGGGCGGACGGGATCCAAACCACTCCCGCTTTAACCGTGCCTTCCAAGCCAAGCGCCAAGTGGGATCCATCTTTAAGCCCTTTGTCTTTCAAGCCGCGATTAATCGTGGGCTGCGCCCTGCCACCTTTATCGATGACTCGCCGCTCAAGCCCGGAGAGATCAGCCACTCCGAGGGGAACTGGAACCCGTCTAACTCCGATGGGAAGAACCTAGGGCTCATCACTGTGCGGGAGGCGCTCGTGCGCTCGCGCAACACCTCCTCCGTGCGGGTAGGGGACTACGCCACGCTGCCATACGTCATAAAGGCCGCAGAGCTTGCGAACTTTGAGAGCTTCCAGTGGAAGGAGCAGCATATGGGGAACACCCCGAGCAATGCCACGGTGTACCTAGGAGCCTGGGAGGCGACCCCGTATGAGGTAGCCCGTGCCTACACGACGTTCCCCAACCAAGGGGAAATGTGCCAACCCTACGTCATCGCTAAGATCGTTAACAGTGATGGCATCAACATCCTAGATACGAAGGCCAGCGGCATCCTCTACGCGGATCAGCCCCTAGCCAAGGGTGCTACGGCAGAGGTCTCTGCCATGCTCCAGGACA
>CAYWAG010000131.1:0-4098 GCA_964455925.1 uncultured Verrucomicrobiales bacterium
CCGTTCGCCGTGATGGTACCATTGATGGAAGTAGGGTCGCCACCGGTGATGCGGTTTAAGATCGCTGCGTCTGCGTTTGGCTGTTGGAAGTCGACTGAGCCACCGGCACCGACATTGAAGGCATCGTAGTTGACGATGGCTTGTTGGGAGGCCTGGAAGACTTGAGCGTGGTTCCCTGCGGATTGCTGGATGGTGACATCTCCATGCACAACGCTAGGGTTAACAATTTCCACCTGCGCGCTCGCTATCAAGGTAGATGCAACGGGGAGTAAGATTTTAGTCAGCTTCATGAGTTAAAAAAATTTTTCCATGAGTAATAAATTTCATGCATTCCGTCAATGAAATTGTTCCTGAAGAGAAATTTTGGACTTTTTCGTAAAAACGGCTCTCGCTATATTTCCTTTTAAGAAAATCTTTAACTGGAGTTTTTTGCCGAGAAATAGTTTATTTTTACCGCCCTTGATTGCGTTTTTTTTCTCCTCTAAGAGCGCGCTGAGCTTTGAGAGTCTGTATTTGATGGAGGCTAAAGCCAGCACTTCTCTGGAGCGCCCATCTACCTAGACAACCATAAAGTTCGGCTTTGAGATGCGTAACATCTAACCTCTTAATCCCCCCCGCCCCTGAGGATTGTATGTCGATTCTTTCTTGGCGAGGTCACGAGAAGGTCGTTTTAAAACATCTGCGGATTTTAGATTGAATGTGGGCTCGCTCCTTCACGCTCCTCGGGTGTCATTCTATGTTTCCGTCTCAATGCGTTCTCCTGTGAAGACATCCCAAGCCTCTGAGACAAGCACCAAGCCGGTCAGAATAATTGGGGCAACAGCGTTATCACGGACCGCAGAGATGAAGAGTAGGAGCAGGAGGACGGTAGGGATACTGGAGACCAGTAACATCAACGGATACGCTGATTCGCTTACCGTCTTTCCATTTTTTCTGAGAATGACATAGGTGTCGCTGGTCTCGTACTTCGCCCCAGAGAACCAAACGACGAACATCTGGCAAACATACGAATACAGAACGAAGAGCGCGAGGATCGCTAATATCAAACTGGCGAAAGAGACCAGTTCGGAAAGTTGGGCGGCAGGCCTCCACAATGCATAGCTGGAGGAGAACAAAACCGTGAAGGCTACGCCACGGAAGACGGCTCCAATAACAAGGTTGAGAGTATTCATGGTCTTGATAGGGTGATGCCACGCTATGCTTCTGGTCCCACTAGCGCACTACAAATCGCTAGGAAGTCCGCTGTGGGTGAGTCTGTCGCTTGGTAGGCGGGCACGCCGATGCTGACTTGTTGGGGTGGGATGGGGGGCGTGAGGGTGAGGCCGGTGAGCTGGTGGGCGGAGAGTTGGCTACGGGAGCTGGTGGTGAGCAGGGCGATGCCGAGCCCGGCTTTGATGGCGGTGAGGAGGCTCTCGATGCCGTCGAACTCGCCCGCGATCTTGGCATTGATCCCGTGTTGGGCGAAGTAGGCGAGGAGCTTGTCCCAGTAGGCGGGGTAGTCATGCCGGGAGAAGAGGAGGAGGCGCTGTTGGTCGAGGTCGGTGGGAGTCAGATTAGCGGCGGTCGCGAGGGGATGGTCTGCTCGACAGACGATGAGGTGGTCGTAGGTAAAGAGCGGAGTCCAGCTGATGTCGTCGGTGGGGAATTCGGCACCGAGGATGAGGTCGAGCGTGCCGTTAGTGATGCCCTCCTGCATCTCGCGGGAGGAGGCATCGTGCAGGGAGAGCTGGGTCTCGGGGAACTGTTGGCGATAGCGGTCTAGGACTTGATGCAGGAAGCGGGAGGTGAGCGAGGGGGCGTAGCCGATGCGAAGGTGTTGCACCCCGTTCTCGCGTTGCATGTTGCGGAGGGCGCTGTGGAGCACGCGTTGGACGCGCTGCATTTCACGCAGCGAGACCTCGCCTTTGGGCGTGAGGCGCACGCCTCTGCCACTGCGCTGAAACAGTGCCCAGCCCCATTCCTGTTCTAGTGCCCGAATCTGCCGGCTGAGGTGCGGCTGGCTGATGCCTAGGGCTTCCGCCGCCTGACTGATCCCGCCGCATTCTGCGACCTTCAGAAAGTATTCTATCTGCCGAATCTCCATACCTCTTAGGTATATCAACTATGCGTAACTGGCTATAGATTTATGAGAAATTTGGTTCATAGTTTACGGCATGAGCACCTCTCCTACCTATACCCTCCGCCCCTCTGCAGAGCGAGGTCGCGCCGATCATGGCTGGCTGCAAGCTCGGTTTAGCTTCTCCTTTGGCGACTACTATGATCCACGCCATATGAGCTACCGCAGTCTGCGGGTCATTAACCAGGACCGAATCCAACCCGGCGGCGGGTTTGGGATGCATCCGCATGCTGAGATGGAGATCTTTACCTACCTCGTGCGCGGAGAGCTCCGGCATGAGGACTCCATGGGGAATGCTCGTACGCTCCGCGCGGGCGAGTTCCAATACATGTCCGCTGGCTCTGGCGTGCGGCACTCCGAGGTCAACCCCAGCGACACAGAGACCGAACTCCTCCAAATCTGGATTACTCCGAACCAAAAAGGCGGCGCCCCCAAGTATGCCGAGCTCAACACCACCGCGCTCTCCGGGGGCAGCGAGCACAGCGGACTGACCCTGTTTGCCTCTGCCGATGGGCGCGACGGATCGGTGCAAATGCGCCAAGACGCCGAGATCTCCATCGGGCGTGCCAATGCCGATGGTCCATCAGAGCAACCGCTCAGCGTGCCCAGCAGTGCGTACGACGGTGCCTGGCTTCAGCTCATCTCCGGCCAGCTTACGGTAGAGAACCACGACCTCCAGCCAGGCGACGGCCTCCGGGTCGATCATGCCGCCGAGGGCTTTTCCCTCACCGCCAGCCCAGACGCCCTCTTCCTCCTCTTCCGCCTCGCCTAATATCACTTTTACCTCCCGCTACCAAAAAGTGGGCGCAAAAACCCTAAAACCATCAATATGAAATCCACCATCATCCCCCTCGTTGCCCTAGCACCGCTAGTGGTCATCCTCCCCTCTTGCGAAAACCCCGCCGATACCACTACCGACGCCGAGGTGCAGTCCTCCCAGAGCGTCGCCACCGCCAGTGCCACCGCCCAGACCTACCGCTTCACCCAGACCTCCGTCATCGGGTTTACGGGATCTAAGGTCACCGAGTCCCATAGCGGTGGGTTCAAGACCTTCTCCGGCGGATTCACCGTCAACAATGGCGTGCCCGAGAGCGGCTCCTTCACCATTGATATGACCAGCATCTGGTCCGACGACGAGCGTCTCACCGGCCACCTGAAGAACGAGGACTTCTTCAATGTCCCCAAATTCCCAGAATCCAAGTTCGAGGTCACCAAGTTCCAGCAAGACTCCGCCACCACCTACACCGTCTCTGGCAACCTCACGATGGTCGGCGTGACTAAGAACATCACCTTCCCCGCCACCGTGACCCAATCCGCAGACACCGTCACCCTGCAGTCCAGCTTCGACATCAACCGCAAGGACTGGGGCATCATCTACGCCGGTATGGCAGACAACCTCATCCGCGACGAAGTCGTCATCACCCTTAACCTCACTGCCAAGGCCGAGAAGTAAGCTCTGCCTACGGTGCGGTCCTATCCTGTATCTTTCTCAGGAGGTCTGCCAGTGGAAGGAGTAAGGCGCCATTCCCGATCGGCACTTGCTCCTCTCCGCCATAAACGACATACTTCTGCGTGGCCTGGACGTCCTGGCAGGACTGCTCAAAGGAGCGGGAGAGCTTAGGTGCAGATCCGTATTTGATCTCAACCGCCCAGACTTCATCTGCAGAGAAGCGAATCACAAGATCCAGCTCTGCCCCCGCAGAGGTTCGGTAATAAAAGGTTTCCGCACGCATGGGTAAGACAGAATGAATGTTTTCGATCACAAAGCCCTCCCAACTTTTGCCTAGAACAGGATGGGAAAGTAAGTCCTCGTATGTGTCGATCCCGAGCAGACGATGCAGAATGCCTGAGTCGCGGAGGTAATACCGTGGGGACTTGATCAATCGCTTTTTCACATTCACAAACCAAGGCTGCAATCGGCGGACTAGAAGGAGATCGACTAAGATGTCGGCATAATGTGCGGCCTCACGGCGATCAATCTC
>CAYWAG010000131.1:4198-5298 GCA_964455925.1 uncultured Verrucomicrobiales bacterium
TAACCTTGTAATTTGTCAGGATTATTGACAAATTACAAGGTTAACTTGAGTTTTTCGGGTGTGATTTTATCTAGTGGACTTATGTGTAGAGCGGTCATTTAGACCGTCCCCGTCAGGGAGACATTCCGTCTCCCTCGCTACGTCAATACGCCTCTCTGGTCAAAAAACGCCACCTCACCATGCTCGAAGAGACTAAATGTCTCTTGAACAGGGTCGGTCTGAATGACCGCTCTCCATAATTCCTGCCACCCACCTTTTACCGGAGCTGTTTGGTTTCATGGCGACGCATGAGGGGAAATATTCGCTTCGCTCAGGGGGATTGAGTCGGGAATACATTCCCGGCTCCTAAAGCCTAAAAACCGGTTACTTCGTTGGGGGCTTCCCTTAGTCGAACGCCCCCAGTGGAAGGGGGACTTCAGTCCCCCACGAGACCACGCAGAACTCCTCCCAACCTCACAGCTCGCCATCACCCAATGAAGACAATGGGGACTACAGTCCCCGCTCCGCTCGAACGCGTAATACCGTCTCCCATTAAGAGCCTATCCACGCACCAACGGTGCAAAAAATACCAGCCTAGGGCATCGCCCTAGGTGATTGCCCAAACCAACCATAAGGGCTGAAAGCCCGATAGATAAGCCTCTGTTGTAACTATTCAGGTATGAAATAACAATCTTAGGAGCACCCGCATCCCTGCTGGCACTGGGCTTTTTATCAGGCATCCCTGCCTGATAGTGCTGTGTCCACACAGCACCTAAGCCCTCATAAACTCGAGAGGCGAGGACGCTACCTTATCCCAGTATTTGTTTCACAGTTGGAACCCAAGAAAACCACTTCTGAAAGAATGAGACTGCTTCTGGATCTTGCTGAATGGCACTAACTACATATTGCCCCATAGCTGCTCCTCCTAGCGAATAATAACCTATCGCCCCTCCTCCAACAGCAACTGCTCCTACTGCTGCTCCACCAAAAGAAATTCCTCCTATAGCAGCTCCACCTAATGCTAGCAATCCAAGTGATAAGCCGCCCAATGAAATAACTCCTAAAGCTAGTGTCTCACGACATTTAAAATGACGGACTGGTGGCGTGAATTTTCCTCTCTG
>CAYWAG010000132.1:0-5266 GCA_964455925.1 uncultured Verrucomicrobiales bacterium
ATTATGAGTAAGTATAATGGAGAACAGGTGCTCGTCGTGGAGCGTGCGGCACTGGATGCGCTGGGGAGCTTTCAGGGTGTATCTACTGAGGTAGAGCGATATTTGGAGCCGTTACTAGAGGGGGGGAAGCCTTTCTTTATGGATCGGGCAGCGGCGGAGGAGGATCCTACCTTTAAGCAGCTGATCCCGTATTGTATCTTTCGGTATGAGGATAAGCTGCTGCATTACCGCCGAGGGAAATCTGGCGGTGAGGCGCGCTTACATGCTAAGGGATCACTGGGCGTAGGGGGGCACATTAATCCTGTGGATGCTGAGAACCCAGAGGAGAGCACCGTATATGAGGCCGCAGTAGAGCGTGAGATCCGTGAGGAAATCCAGATCGAAGGGCAGGTGGAGGATCGTATCATCGGGCTGATCAATGATGACTCGAACGAAGTGGGGCAGGTACACCTAGGGGTCGTGCACCTACGCACGCTCACGAGTGATGTGATCCAGGCGAATGAGGATGGTCTGCAGGATGCGGCGCTCATCCCCTTTGCGCAGCTAGAGAGCGACTACGCAGAGAACCTGGAGACGTGGTCACAGTTAGTCCTCCCGGTGGTAAAGCAGTATCTCTAATCCCTCTCTTCTTCCCCTTTTATGAAAGCGGTCATCTTTGATCTGGACGGAACCCTCGTGGAGTCTCTCCCGGGGCTTACTACGGCGCTGAATGCGCTCCTGGCGGACCTCTCGCGCCCCGCTAAGACTGCCGAGCAGGTGCGCAGCTACATCGGGGATGGGCAGTGGATGCTCATTCGGCGCGCGCTGCCTGACCTCTCGGACGGAGAGATCGATGCCCTGCAGGCACCCTTTCAGGCGCATTATCAGCAGGCTTGGCCGACGGGGACGGAGATCTTTGCGGGAATTTCTGAGATGCTCGTCGCCCTGCAGGCGGCGGGCGTGCAGTTAGGCGTGCTCTCTAATAAGAAGCATCCCTTTACGGTGGAGATCGTGGAGCAGTTGTTCGGGCGCGACCTCATCCCGCTGATCTACGGACAGCGCGAGGGCATCCCTAAGAAGCCAGATCCAGCCGCGCTCCTCGCTATTTGTGAGGAAACAGGACTGGCGCCGATGGAGGTATGCTACGTGGGGGACTCCACCGTGGATCTGCTCACCGCGCAGGGAGCAGGCACGCGAGGGGTGGGCGTCACCTGGGGCTACCATGATGCGCCTCGTCTAGAGGAATATGGCTTCCCGCTGTGTGTGACAGTCGCAGCCCTGCACCAGACGCTCCTCGCAGAGATCTAATACCACATCTATGTCCCTCATTCTCCCCCTTATCCCACTGCTGGTCTCGCTGGTGCTCATCCTGCTGACGCGTAAGATCGCTATCAGCCTGCTAGGAGGGTTCCTCCTGGGGGCGCTCCTCTATAAATGGGGCGCATGGGGGGAGCTGCCAGTTTACCTGTGGGAGACCTGTCGGGGTGCCTTACTGAACCCGTGGCATTACTCCGCGCTCATCTTTACCGCGCTCCTGGGCGGGTTCGCGGCGCTACTGAGAGAAGGCGGGGGGCTGGCGCGCCTGTTCCAGAACGTCGATACGCGCCGGGGGCTGGAGCTACGCACGATTGGGCTGGGGCTTCTCTGTTTCTTTGACGGGCTCGCTAGTGGGGTGATCATTGCTCGGGTCGTGCGACCAGTGGCAGACCGCCTGCGTGTCCCGCGCGAGAAGGTGGCTTACCTCGCAGATACGACGAGCTCAGCCGTCGCCTGTCTCGCCCCCATCTCTACCTGGATCGCTATGCAGCTGGGGCTGATCGGTGCCGTGCTCGCGGATCGCGGGTTAGCGCTCTCCCCATACGGTCTCTTTCTGCACTCTATCCCGCTGAACTTCTACTGCGTGCTCTCTCTCCTGCTCGCCATTGGGCTAGCGATGGCAGGGCGTGACTATGGCCCCATGCGCCATGCTAAGCGGAGCGCGAGACGCCCCGCCGAGCATCTCATTCCCCCCACCCGCCTGCGGGTTCCGTTGATCGGGATAGGCACCTTACTGGTGGGGATACCTGTGCTCTACTACATGATGGGGACAGAGGCGCTCCTGCCCTTTAGCTGGGCGAAGCTAGCGGATGCGCTGGGGAGCAATGCTGGGCCGACCGTCTTTATCTGCATGGGGGGCATCAGCATTGCCGTGCTCCTAGCCCTGCCACCCTACGGGGCAGACCGCATGGCGGCAAAGGCACTGGCGGCGGGCAAAGGGATCGGCACCATGGTAGTGCCCCTCCTCGTGTTGATCTCGGCATGGCTGTTTGGCGCGGTGATCAAGGACTTAGGCTTAGCCACACAGCTCGCCCAGCTGATGGGCGATGCGCCTGACCTGCGATGGTTACCGGCGCTGACCTTCCTGCTAGGCTGTGTGCTGTCCTTCTGCACGGGGACATCCTGGGGCACGATGGCACTGCTCTTTCCGCTGGCATTCGGGGCACTAGGCGCGGTGGATGATGCTCTCTTTATCGAGGCGGCACCCCTGCTGATCGCCGCCATCTTTAGTGGATCTGTCTTTGGGGATCACTGCAGCCCGTATAGCGACACCACGATCGTGAGCGCTGCCGCCGCCGGGTGCAGCCCCTACCAGCACGTGCGCACCCAGCTACCCTATGCCCTCACCGCAGGAGCCGGCGCGCTCCTCCTGTTCCTCCTATGCGCTTAATCTGGCGCAAGGGTTGTCTGTCGATACAAAAGATGACTCCAGCTGTGGGTATTACATCGTTCCTATGCCCTGATAGAGGAGCTACGAGCCAGCTCAACCTGATGGGCGTAAGATTTTGCAAAAAAAAGTTTCCCCCCCTCGGAAAAGCGGAGTATTTTTTCAGACTGCTTCGCTGGTAAGGCTAAGCTACATTCCCTACATCTATGTCTACCGAGCCCGACAACAAGGACAAACGTCCCGAGCCAAACAACGAAAACGGATTTAACTGGCGTTCCTTTGCCCTCATCGCACTGGGCTTAGGTCTCTTCTGCGTGATCCTCTTTAACCCTCTGAACAAGGACGGAGAACGCGTCACCTTCAGTGAGTTCCAGCAATACCTAAAGGAGAACCGCGTCGTCCTCAATGAGAAGAAGGCACACCCCTTTGAGATCACGGCGGAGTCTCCCTTTAGCCCGAACATTACAGGCTCCGTAGTCGCAGAGCCACTCAACACGTGGGAGAAAGAGCCTGTGCGCTTTCGCCTCCAATACAACCGTGACGTGCAGGGCGATGTCACCGCTGCGGTGCAACAACACATCACCCTCAGTGATGCCGCCACCCTGGCTACCACTAAGGGCGAGAACCTCTCCGTGGCAAAGTTCCATGAGCTGATCCGCACAAACGCGCTGGACACCACCAGCCTCCGTGGTGCCTCTACTCCCGAGGGGAGCCTGGTCGTGGGTGAATACCGCCGCGCCGTCCCCCTGAGCCCAGAGAAGCGCACCGAGCTCCTAGGTGATGCGAAGAAGTTTAAGGTCTCTGTCAATGCTGTCGCGCAGTCCGCGGAGCTAAACACGATCATTAACGACTACAACATCCCGAACCGTCCACAGAGCAATACCTTCTCGAGCATCTTTATGACCTTGCTCGTGCCGATCATTATCATTGGCTTCCTCTTCTTCTTTATGCGTCAGCAGATGAAGATGGCTGGTAAGGGGCCGATGACCTTTGGTAAGAGTAAGGCGCGCATGCTCTCCATGGATAAGAATAAGGTCACCTTTAAGAACGTAGCTGGCATCCAAGAGGCAAAGGAAGAGTTATACGAGATCGTGGACTACCTTAAGACCCCTGATAAATTCCGTGAGCTCGGTGGAACTGTGCCAAAGGGCATCCTGATGGTAGGCCCTCCCGGCACGGGTAAGACGCTCCTCGCGCGTGCCATCGCAGGGGAGGCGGATGTCCCGTTCTTCTCCATCTCTGGTTCTGACTTTGTCGAGATGTTCGTGGGGGTCGGTGCGAGCCGAGTCCGTGATATGTTCGAGCAAGGGAAGAAGCACTCCCCCTGTCTCATCTTTATTGATGAGATCGATGCTGTCGGTCGTCACCGTGGACACGGGCATGGCGGTGGTAACGATGAGCGTGAGCAAACCCTAAACGCCCTTCTCGTCGAGATGGACGGGTTTGATGCCCAAGAGGGGATCATCATCATCGCCGCTACGAACCGTCCAGATGTGCTCGACCCTGCGCTGCTCCGTCCAGGGCGGTTTGACCGCCAGGTGCGCGTCTCCCTCCCTGACTATAAGGGGCGCGAGGAGATCCTAAACGTACACGCTAAGAAGGTGAAGCTCGCCGAGGACGTAGACCTCGGTATCATTGCACGTGGTACCCCTGGCTTCTCCGGGGCCGAGCTGGCAAACCTCATTAACGAATCCGCCCTCCTCGCCGCCCGCAAGAGCCTAAAGGCGATCACCCTTGCCGAGATGGAAGAGGCGCGTGATAAAGTCCGCTGGGGCCGTGAGCGTCGCTCTCTGGCCCTGAGTGATAAGGAGAAGGAGAACACCGCCTACCACGAGGCTGGGCACGCTATCCTCAACATTCTCTGTGATCACACCGACCCACTGCATAAGGTCACCATTATCCCTCGTGGCCCCGCGCTTGGCATGGCGATGTTCCTCCCAGAGGAGGATCGGTTCTCCTACCGCGTAAAGGAGCTAGAGGACCAGCTAGTTGTCACCATGGGTGGACGGGTCGCCGAGGAGCTCGTGTTCGGTAACTACACGAACGGAGCGGCAGGCGACATTCGCCAAGCCACCTCCATGGCGCGCCAAATGGTCTGTAACTGGGGCATGAGTCCTAAGCTCGGCATGGTCGAATATGGCGAGAGCCAGGGAGAGGCATTCCTGGGTGTCGCCGGGAACAAGCCGAACTACTCTGGCGCAACGGCACAGCTCATAGATGAAGAGATCAAGCGCTTCATCGACGAGGGCTACCAACGCGCCACCGATATGCTCCAATCCCACCGCGCAGAGTTAGAGCTCATCGCTAAGGCTCTCATCGAGTATGAGACCCTCGACGGAAAGCAGATCGAGGAACTCCTCCGCACCGGAGAGATGACGAACCCACCAAGCTCCCCTACCCCGCCAGAGCTACCACCAGAGGAGCCTGCCCCCACCGAGGCAAAGCCCTCCACGGATCCCTCATCCGAGGATCCGCCAGCGGGTGAGCTCGTAGGCGCCCCAGCGTAAGGGGCAATGCCCTCTCGGTTTTTAAAAAGCCCCCCCTGGTAACTATTCAGGTGGGGGTAGCAGGACATATAAACCG
>CAYWAG010000133.1:0-5258 GCA_964455925.1 uncultured Verrucomicrobiales bacterium
TCGCCATGTAGTCCGCCAGTTTCTTACGCAACGTATCGAGGTTATCACCAAATGCCAGTTCCTTATCGCGATCATCATTGATCCAGACCTTAGGCTTCCACTCCTCCGGCATCCGTTGCTCTTGGTGCTGGCGGGCGGTATCCCAGGTGACGCCCAGCATGTCCTCTAGCGTGAGCTGCTTGAACCCTTTTTCGGCTGCCAGGAATTCTGCCAGAGCCTGCTCCATAGAAATATGCGGCTCCCACGCCATCCATTCCTGCGCAAAGGCCCAGGCAGTCTCCTTTACAGGCTGGCAGGCAGTGCGAAAGTCCTTCTGCAGGCTCCGGATCATGGTTTCTGCCCTGTCTGCATACAGCCCTGGGACGCCCCAGCTTAAGAGGTGATCTGGGAAGCCCTCCAGCTGGTCAATGTGAACCCCGATGGTAACCCCATCATCACGGGCACCGATCTCGGTGCGGTAATACACGGGATAGCGCTCCCCATCATGCTCGATCACATTCGGGAAGAGCTCGGCACCCTCAGGCTCCTGCCACACGAGGTCGGCTATGCGTGGAATGAGCGTAGCCTCGTTACCGTCCTTCTTACGCCAGCGGTGAAACTCCTTAGCGGAGTGGATCTCACCTGGGATGCGCTCAAAGTAGAAGTCGACCGCCGCCTTTTCCTGCCACAGGTGCCCGATCTTACGCAGCTTGTGCTCGAGGAGCAGGATCTCGCCCTTGACCGCCTCAAACTCCTCTAGGAAGGGCATCTTACCACGCAGGGGCGCCTGCCACTTTCCGTCTTCCTCATCGACGGTCTCATAGAGCGGATGCGGGGGCACCCCTGCCACAATGGCCTCAGAGACGAAGATCAGGTGCGACTCCTTTGGGTTTACCCGTCCGTAATAAATGTCACGATTCTCCGCGATGAGCAGCCCGCTAAAGAGGACGTTCTCCTTTCCATATACCGTGCCCTGCTGCGTGTTCCAATACGGCGAGTGGTGCTTATAGCGGCACACCCACGGTAGGAGTTCCTCCAGCCACTTCGGCTCGATCTTAGCGACCTTACGCGCAAAGATCTTGCTCGTCTCCACGATCTCATGCGCCATGACCCACTCGGGGTATTGCCGGCCGAACAAGCAGGAGCCGGGGAAGACGGAGTAGGAGCGGTTGTTCGTACTACGGTAGTAGCGCTTCTCCTTATGCCAGTGGCCTACCTGCATGGGGATGCCGACTAACAGTGCCTTATGAATATCCTCGTAGCTGCCCCAGCTCTCGCGCTCGGCGCCGATAGGCGGGACGTGCAGCTTCAGCTGCTCCTTCTGGATTTGGCGGAGCTCATCGATGACTTGGTCCCACTCCAGCACCCTGCGGAAGCTCAGGAAGTTCTTTTGGCAGTACTTGCGCAGCTGGTTCTTCTGCCATGCGGGACGTCCTGATCGCTTGCCTTCCCTTGCCGGCTGGCGGTTGACCTGTAGGCGGGACCAAATCTCCAGCAGGGAGAGGAAGTCAGAGTCTGGGTGGCGGAATTTATTATGCGCCGTGTCCGCTGCACCCTGCTTATCCGTGGGACGCTCACGCACATCCATCACGCTCAGTCCCGCGATGATAGTGGTCAAGGCAGGGGCGACTCCGCGCTCATGCCCCTCTAGCAACATGCGTCCTAGGCGCGGATCCAGCGGGAGCCGCGCCAGGGCCTCACCGATCTCGGTGAGCTCCCCGGTGTCATCCAGCGCACCGATCTCTATGAGGGTGTTCTCGCCCTCCCGAATCGCCTTTGGCGACGGTGGATCAATAAAGGCAAACTCCCGGATAGACGGCAGGTGCAGGGACTTCATACGCAGGATGACGCCCGCGAGGGAGGAGCGCTTAATCTCAGGGTCGGTAAACTCCGGGAAGGTATCATGCTCTTCCTCGGAGTAGAGCTTGACGCACAGCCCCTCGCGCACCCGTCCACACCGTCCGCGACGCTGGCGCGCGCTGGCCTGTGAGACACGCTCATCCTGCAGACGCTGAATCCCGCGCGTGGGGAGGTAGCGCGACATCCGCACCAGTCCTACATCTACCACATAGACGATCCCCGGGATAGTCAGGGAGGTTTCCGCGACATTTGTCGCCAGCACGATGCGCCGCTGCGCCGATGTGGAGAACACCCGCTGCTGATCCGCCAGGCTCAGGCGCGCATAGAGCGGCAGGATCTCCACCCCACTCCACTGCTGCTCCGCTAGGAGATCTGCACATTGGCGAATCTCGCGCTCCCCGGGCAGAAAGATTAAGATATCACCCTGTCGATCATAGCGGCTCACCCACTTTACACCCCGCAGGACATGATGGCGTAGCTCCTCGCCCTCCTCCTCTGGCAGGAACTCATCGGTCACGGGGAAGGTACGCCCCTCTACCTCGATAATCGGTGCCCCATGGAAGAATTCCGCGAAACGTCCCGCATCTAGAGTAGCGGAGGAAATAATCACCTTTAGGTCCGGACGCTGGGGCAGTAGCTCACGCAGATACCCCAGGATAAAGTCAATGTTCAGTGAGCGCTCGTGCGCCTCATCAATAATCAGGCAGCTGTATTGCTTCAGCCGCGGATCTCCCTGTGTCTCTGCCAGTAAGATCCCGTCCGTCATAAACTTAATGGGCGTATCCTTCCGCATCACGTCCCGAAACCGCACCTGATACCCGACCCGGTCCCCCACCTCGGTCTGGAGCTCCTCCGCCACGCGCTTAGCCACCGACGATGCCGCTATCCTCCGTGGCTGCGTACACCCAATGCGCCCCCGCCGCTTCTGTCCGCCTTCTTGCATCCACTGCAGTGCCATCTTAGGGAGCTGCGTGGTCTTACCAGATCCGGTATCACCTACGATGACCAGCACTTGGTGGTCACGCAGGGTACGGATGATCTCCTCCCGACGTCGGGAAACGGGCAAATCTGGGTAACGAATCTCTACAGGGGTAATCACAGGCTAGCCACTAAAGCAGAGATCTCAGAGAAATCACGCAAAAAGTCTCAGGCAGCTGAAATAAGAGAGGGCTCACTACACGACAATTTTCTACTCATATTTTTGCCCGCAGATTGCGCAGATTAACGCAGATTTTCATTTGATTTTTTAGAAATTAATTGATTTGCGCCAGCAATAGGAATTCACCCTGAAACTCTCTCGCCCTCAAAAACCATAAAGGAATCTCAGCGTTACCCTGAAAATTACAGAATACCTCTGAATCCCCCCAAAAATAATCTGCGTAAATCGGCGTAATCTGCGGGTAAAAAACGTCGTGTAGTGTGACCCTACCTGAATAGTTACAAGAGGGATAAAAAAACGAGCCCGTGTCTGGACTCGTTTATGATGAATGTGAGAGCACCTCTGCGCTCATCGCGAGAAGGTGGCTCTATAGGGGGGAGAATTAGTCTAGGAGGTCAGCAGGGATGATGCCGCCGTTGTCAGCGAGCTTCTGCAGGACGACCTTGTGCAGGGTGATGTTTTGCTCTGCAGTGCCTTCGTAGCCTGCGATACCGACCTCAAGAGCCAGCTCCTTACGTGCTCCGTAGCTAGAATCAAGACCCAGAAGCTTTAGGAGATCAACGATCGATACCTTCCAGTCGAGCTTCTCAGAGTTCGCCTCCGCCTTCTCCGTGAGGAGTGCAGAGACATCTACCTGCTCCGCTTCTGGTGTAGGCTCAGGAGCCGGAAGCTCTAAAGGCGTTTCTGGAGTAGCCGGGGCTGGCGCTTGGGCTACTACTTCTTCATGGGACTCTTGTTTCTTCTTACCAAAAACACTTCCTAGGATTTTACCGAAAATACTCATAAGTCCTTGTGTCGTAACCAAAGATTCACAGGATCGCAACAAGAAAGCTGGCGAAATAACGCACAAAGAGGGGAGTGACGGCTTCTCGCCGTCACCAACCACCCCGAGCGAAGCGAGCACTCCCTATACCTACGCCCCCACCGGACGCTTACTGACCTTTAATAATGGGGTCTGTCCCTTTATCAACGTTAGTGGGAGCCACCGACTGACTACGAAAAAAGCCCCTTGGGGCTTTATCCATACTGCTTCTCAGCCTCTGAGACCGCTGTTACGCCCTCGGCTTATGGTCGCTTATTGCCCTACCTGAATAGTTACCTATTTTTTTGTGACAGTGTGCGGTGGGGGAGGTCTCTAATGGGAAGCATGAAAAAGATCACATACGTAATCGCATTCGCCCTTTCTGCTCTTAGCCTTAGTGCACAGACGACAGATGGATGGGAATCTAGCGCGGACTTCGGTCTGACGCTCACACAGGGTAACAGTGAGACGACCCTTATCACTACTGCTCTGAACTTTGCTAACGATAACGGCGAGACGCAGCAGCTTGCGGCGATCTCCTACACCTTTGGTGAGGCAGAGGGGACTAAGACAACAGACGTCCTCAATAGTTTTTACACTTGGAACAAGCTTGTTTCTGACTCTTCCTACTACGGTTTCCGAGCCGAGGCTACTCGTGATGACATTGCTCTGATCGACTACCGTCTCCAGGCGACCGCGCTTTACGGCTTCAATGTTGTTAAGAATGACACGGTGTCTGTTGCTGTGGAGTTTGGTCCAGGGTACACCGCAGAGTCTGTGGATGATGTTGAGTTCGACAGTGCGCACCTCTACTTTGGTCAGCGTGCGTCCTATAAGTTCTCTGACAGCACCTTCTTCACACAGAGCCTGGCGGCTTACGCTCCGTTCGATGAGTTCGATAACTACAACTTCGTTTTCACCCTGGCGGCTGAGTCTAAGATGAGCGAGAAGCTGAGCCTTCGTGTTGCGGTGGAGAACACATACACGAACAACCCTGCAGCAGGCGCAGAGAAGAACGACGTGAAGCTCGTCTCTGGCCTTTCTTATAAGTTCTAATTTCGCCTAGCAATTTGTTAAGATAAGACGATGCCCGCTTTGGCTGTTATGGCCTGAAGTGGGCATTTTTTTATGGTCTGGTAGCAATACTGGTTTGACTTGTGGTAATGATCTGCGTTACGGCTGAGTGTCTGCGTAATTATGAAAGTTCCCCGCTCCCAAATGATGAATGCCCGTGCTGAGTTCCAGCGGGTGCGTAATGATGGGCAATACCGTGTGGGGAGGTACCTGATCGTCTCTACGTTGGCAGATGAGGCACTGCCGGACTCTAAGTTTGCCTTTGTGACGTCTAAGAAAGTAGGAAAGGCGCATCAGCGGAACTTTGTGCGTCGTCGCTTTCGGGACTTGATCTCCCGTCATGGCGCACAGATCGCAGAGAACCGTTACATCGTGATGGTGGGG
>CAYWAG010000134.1:0-5209 GCA_964455925.1 uncultured Verrucomicrobiales bacterium
CTGTGACTATTCTGGTTCACTCTAATATGCTCGTGTGGCACGTAATACGATGATGCACTCACATGCAGGTTTGAACTCCCCTCTTTTTAGCGGAATTTAGCGCGGTTTAACTATCCTGCTACCCTCACCTGAATAGTTACGATTGCCCGGATAAAATCCTCCGCATTTCCCCCTTGCCAGTTCTCCGATCTGTTCCATAATGCCTACGCGTTACTGCTGTGTGCGACTAGCTCGTGATACAGACCCTGACCGATAAATATATTACGGGAGCTAACCGTTGATCGCTTAACATGTCCTGCCTTTGTTGGACTGCATGTGTCGCGGCACCGTTCCCACCTATTGAGACTACTGGTAAGTGGCTCTTTTTCACGCACGGCACAGCGGTTTCGCCTTAGGTTTCCTGGGGTGGTTCTCTCTCTTTTTTTTACCGACTCGGTCGTAAAGGCGTGGTATGCGAGGGGTATGCATAGTGCTGGTCTGAACTTTGATAACACGTATCTCACCCTCCCTCCCCTCTTATACGCTAAAGGCGCGCCCCAAGGCTGTGCCCAGCCTAGGGTGCTGATCGTCAACGAGGAGCTGGGACGCGCCCTAGGGCTAGATCTCGCCGCGTGGTCAGAGGCGGAGCAGGCACGGGTCTTTAGCGGTAGCGAACTACCGGCAGGAGCGGAGCCGTTCTCACAGGCGTATGCGGGGCATCAGTTTGGGAACTTTACCATGCTGGGTGATGGTCGCGCGCATATGGTGGGGGAGCATGTCGCACCGAATGGGCGACGGGTGGATATACAGCTCAAGGGCGCGGGGCGCACCCCCTTCTCTCGCCGGGGCGATGGACTGGCGGCAGTCAGCCCGATGCTGCGCGAGTATCTCATCTCAGAGGCACTATCCTCCCTAGGAGTGCCCACCACGCGGAGCCTAGCCGTCGTGAGCACGGGTGAGTGGGTGCACCGAGAGCAGGAGCTACCCGGAGCCGTGCTGACGCGTATCGCGCAGTCGCACCTTCGGGTCGGCACCTTTGAGTATGCGGCGGCGACTAAGGATTACGCTACCCTGTCTGCCCTGCTAGACTACGCGGTTGATCGGCACTATCCGCAGCTACAGGGGAGCACGACATTAGCGCTAGACTTCCTACGTGCAGTGATGGAGCAACAGCTGCGCCTCGTGGTGGAGTGGATGCGCATCGGGTTTATCCACGGGGTGCTGAACACTGATAATGTCACCATATCGGGAGAGTCCATCGACTTTGGGCCTTGTGCCTTTATGGATGCCTATGACCCGGAGCAAGTCTTTAGCTCCATTGACCGAGGAGGGCGGTATGCCTTTGGCAACCAGCCCGCGATCACGCAGTGGAACCTCGCGCGCCTCGCGGAGGCACTGCTGCCTCTGATGGGCGATGATGTCGCCGCCAGTGCAGCAGAGGCAGAGGCACTGCTCCTCACGTTCGAGCCTCTCTATGAGCAGCGATGGATCACCATGATGCGCGACAAGCTCGGGTTAGCAGGTGCGGAGGACAGCGACCGGCAGCTCTCACACGACCTCCTGGCATGCATGGCGGACACGAACGCGGACTACACGAACACCTTCCGCGATCTAGGCTCTAGCGAGAGCCCCACTGGCGGCGCATATGACTCACCAGCGTTCACGGACTGGTATGCGCGCTATGCCACCCGTCGCACCGCGCATGGGCACAGCATAGCCGCCTCGGTGGCACAAATGCAGCAGGCAAACCCCACCGTCATTCCACGCAACCACCAGGTAGAGCACGCCCTCACTGCAGGGCAGAGCGGCGACCTCCAGCCCCTCCACGCCCTCTTAGCCGTGCTCCGCACCCCATACGATGCCACGCACACGCCCATAGACTACCAACTCCCCCCTCCGGCATCAGCCCCGCCCTACCAAACCTACTGCGGGACATAAAATTCTCTCTGGGATGGCGCTTGCTATTCCCTGGCTTCTCAGCGTATGTAGAGCTATGTTAATCGTAATCGATAACTACGACTCCTTTACCTATAACTTGGTACAATACTTCGGTGAGCTAAAGGCTGAGCTGCAGGTGTACCGGAACGATGCCATCACGCTGGATGAGCTGGAAGAGCTCAACCCTACGCATCTTTGTATCTCTCCCGGCCCGGGCACGCCTGATGATGCGGGCATTAGCTGTGCTGCGATCGAGCGGTTTGGGCCACGGATCCCCGTCTTTGGGGTCTGTCTAGGGCACCAATCCATCGGGCAAGTCTACGGTGGCAATGTCATTCGTGCCCCCCGCCTCATGCATGGAAAGACGTCCATGATGCACCATAACAGCACCAGCCTCTTCGCGGGGCTAACGAACCCTACCGAGGCCACGCGCTACCACTCCCTCATCGTGGAGAAGGAGACCCTGCCAGACTGCCTAGAGATCACCTCATGGACAGAAGAAGGCGAGATCATGGGACTGCAGCATAAGAGCTACCCCGTGCACGGAGTCCAGTTCCACCCCGAGTCCATCCTCACGCAACAGGGCAAGGAACTCGTCCATAACTTCCTTAAGCTCTAATCCACGCTCACTATGACAGCCCCACTCAGTATCGTCCAGCACTTCACCAGCCCTACCGAGCTCTGCATCGTCTGGTCAGACGGCGCCGAGAGCTACCTGGACTATGTTAAGCTCCGTAACAACTGCCCCTGCGCGAGCTGCGAGGGCGAACCCGATGTGCTCGGGCGCGTCCAAAAGCCGAACAAGCCAGACTTCTCCAACATCACCGCCGTCTATGACCTCCGCGAGGTCGAGTTCGTCGGTGGCTACGCCCTCCGCCTCCGCTGGCGTGACGGGCACAGCACGGGCATCTACTCCTTCACCCTGCTCCGCACACTCAGTGGGCTCTAACCGCACCTATTATGGCACTTACCAGTTACACTAAGCCCCTGACAGACCTGCAGGTACACACCCTCCGCCAGATCCTGGAGGCAGAGCACTACGACTTCAGCGATAAGCCCTACGCCATCTTCTCTGCTAAGAAGGGCAAGGTCAACGTCACCGCCTACGAGAAGGGACCAAAGGTTCTCGTCCAAGGCGCAGGCACCGAGGACTTCATCCGCTTTACCCTAGAGCCACAGGTATTAGGGGTAGCCGAGCTCGGGTACGAGGAGCAGAACAACCCCGAATGGTTCGAGCCACACTTTGGGGTGGATGAGAGCGGCAAGGGCGACGTCCTAGGCCCCCTCGTCATCGCAGGAGCCTATACTGATCCAGACCTCACTAAGACCCTCCTGGACATGGGAGCAATGGACTCCAAGGCCATTAAGTCCCGTAAAAAGATCGCTGATCTGAGCCAAAAGATTCAGCAGCTCGACGGCCTCGTCTACGACATCATCGTCCTAAAGCCAGAGACCTATAACCGGCTCTACGCTAAGTTTAACAACCTCAACCGCCTCCTCGCTTGGGGACATGCCACGGTCTATGAGAACCTGAAGCAAAAGCAACCATCCTGCTCCGTGGGGCTCTCCGACCAGTTCGCCAACGCAAAGGTGCTGGAATACGCGGTAGGGCAAAAGAAGATCGACCTCCAGCTCCTCCAGCGCACAAAGGCAGAGTCCGACCCCGCAGTAGCGGCAGCCTCCATCCTCGCGCGGGACGCCTTTGTCTCCTGGATGGAAGACGCCGGACGCGAATGGGGGATGCCCGTCCCGCTGGGGGCAGGCCCAGCGGTAAACCAGTTCATCGCGCAGTTCCCAGAGAAAGACCAGCTCCCATTAATCGGGAAGATGCACTTCAAGAACTTCGCGTAGGAAGTAGGGCGCCGGCTTAAACGTTAAAGCGGAACTCGATCACGTCGCCGTCCTTGACCTCGTATTCCTTCCCCTCGATGCGGAGCTTACCAGCATCGCGGGCGGCAGCCTTAGAGCCTAGCTCGATCAGGTCATCAAAGTGCACCACCTCCGCCGCGATAAACCCACGCTCAAAGTCGTTATGAATGGCAGCGGCCGCACGCGGTGCCTTATCACCATTTTTGATCGTCCAGGCGCGGGTCTCCTTCTCACCAGAGGTCAGGTACGTGCGCAGCCCTAACAGATAGAATGCTGCAGAAATCAGGGTAGAGACCCCAGAGTCCTCCACGCCCAGATCATCGAGGAACATTTGCTTATCCTCATCACTGAGCCCGATGAGTTCCTCCTCAATGCGGGCAGAGATCACGATGCTATCCGCACCCTGCGTCTCCGCCGCGTATTTCTTCACCTTAGAGACCAGCGGGTGCCCATCAGGATCCTTAGTAGTCGCCCCTAGCTCGTCCTCTGCTACATTACAGGCAAAGATCGTGCGCTTAGCAGTCAGGAGGAAGAAGTCCTTTAGCAGCAGCTGCTCCGCGTCATCCAGCTCTAAGGTCGTCGCGGGCTTACCAGCGTCTAGGTGAGGCATCAGCTTATCGATCAGCGCGATCTCTGCCTTTGCATCCTTATCACCCACGCGCAGCTTCTTAGCACGTGACTCCTTACGCTTCTCTAGTGCCGCGATGTCTGCTAGCAACAGCTCCGAGTTAATTACCTCGATGTCACGGATCGGGTCTACGCTCCCCATCTCATGGATGATATCATCATTCTCAAAGCAACGCACAACCTGCACGATCGCATCGACCTCACGAATGTTGGCGAGGAACTTGTTCCCCAGCCCAGCACCCTGTGACGCCCCCTCTACGAGACCGGCGATGTCGACAAACTCAAAGGCCGCGGGGATCACCTTCTGTGATCCATTCAGGGCGGAGAGCTTATCTAGCCGTACATCCGGCACGGAGACCATCCCCATATTTGGGTCAATGGTACAGAATGGGAAGTTAGCCGCCTCTGCCTTACGGGTTTGAGTGAGAGCATTAAAGAGAGTTGATTTTCCGACGTTTGGTAGTCCTACGATTCCAGCCTTGAGCATGCAGCGATTGCTACCGAATTCTGAGCCATTGGCAAGAGGAAATCGGGTGGGATTTTATCAGGGCGGTCAAGTAAGGGAGATGATTTCGCAATGCTTGAGGACACCTAGCTCTCTGAGTTCTACCTTCATTCGTTGTTATGTTGCCAATAATGTGCACCCTCTCCTCCTTGCTGGCAACCACACATTCCAATTTACGCTTTCTTTGCCTTCTGCCTTCTAGTGTCTAAAATCAGACACACTACACGACATTTTTCACCCGCAGATTACGCCGATTTACGCAGATTATTTTGGGGGGATTCAGAGGTATTC
>CAYWAG010000135.1:0-5204 GCA_964455925.1 uncultured Verrucomicrobiales bacterium
GGCTAAAGGTGAGCCGTATCGCCTCCCTGGAGGCGGACCTCGCCCGCGTAACGAAGGCGGAGTCCATCAACATTCTGGCCCCCGTTCCAGGCTCTGACACCGTGGGGATCGAGGTCGCTAACGAGAAGCGCGTGCTGGTCTCCTACAGCGAGATCCTCACCGACGAGGCGTTCCATAGTCCTAAGTATAAGATCCCGCTCGCCCTAGGGAAGAACGTTTACGGCGATGCCGTCATTGGCGACCTCGCCGCGATGCCGCACTGTCTGATCGCTGGTGCGACGGGGGCGGGTAAGTCCGTCTGTATTAATACCGTCATTTGTAGTATTCTCTACCGCTTTAGTCCCGATGAGCTGCGCTTTATCATGGTGGACCCTAAGGTCGTAGAGATGCAGGTCTATGCTAAGCTTCCCCACCTCGTCGTGCCTGTAATCACTGATCCTGATAAGGTTGTCGGTGCGCTGAAGTGGTGCGTGAACGAGATGGAGCGCCGTTATAAACTCTTCGCTAAACACGGGGTCCGAAACTTTGATGGCTATAATAACCGCCCTCGCACGGAGGAGACCGCGGGCAGCTCTACCAGCGATCCCCGCCCAGAGGACATCGACATTCCGGTGGATCTCGACCACATCGAGAGCATTGCCCGTGCCTTTGAGGATGGCGATATTGTCCCCGAGGCCGAGGTCGATGAAGATCTCGCCGGATACCCAGAGGAGACTGACGAGGAGCCGGATCGTCTCCCCTATATCGTGATTATCATTGATGAGCTAGCCGACCTCATGCAGACCGCCCCCGCTGATGTAGAGCTGTGCATCGCCCGGATCGCGCAAAAGGCCCGTGCTGCTGGCATGCACCTTATTGTCGCCACGCAGACCCCCCGCGCCGACGTTGTCACGGGTATTATTAAGGCGAACATCCCCAGCCGCATCTCCTTCCAGGTCTCCTCTAAGCTCGACAGTCGCGTGATTCTGGACCAAGGCGGCGCTGATAAGCTCATTGGTAAAGGGGACATGCTCTTCCTCCCCCCCGGTAGTGCTAAGCTGGAGAGGGCGCAAGGAGCCTTCGTCTCTGACGAGGAGGTCGACGATATCGTGGCGTTCTGCTCTAACCAAGCCGAGCAAAAGTTCGAGGAAGCGGTGCAACTGTCGATGGAATCTGGCGGTGACGGCGGCGGTAGTGACGAGGATGTCTCCGATGCAGATGAGGAGCTCCTGCAGCAATGCCTAGAGGTCGTCGTCCAAGAAGGGAAAGCCAGCACCTCGCTCCTACAGCGCCGCCTCCGCCTAGGGTACACCAGGGCGGCACGCATCATCGACATCATGGAGCAGCGCGGCTACGTCGGTCCTGCCGACGGCGCGCGCCCGCGCGAAGTCTTTGTCGGGGCTTAACTGGGAGTGACCCAGTGGGTAGCTTCTGGGGAGCCTTCCTCTGGTGCCCGGGGGGCGAACTCCTTATCTTGCTCCGGGTTGTAGGGACCGTTCTTAAACTCTGCGATGACGGTGTCTGGTGCTAGGCATACCATACCGTGCCAGACTCCTGGCTCGATGTCGATCAGGTCGCCAGGGCCGAGGCGGTGCTGGGAGAGGAGCGTGCCGTCCGCCGTGTAGATGCGCACCGCTAGGCGTCCACGCAGCAGGACGATGGTTTCGCTCGCTCCTGGGAGGGGGTGGCGATGCGGGCGGATGTAAGTGCCGGGCTGGAGGGCATTCAGGAGCCGCTGGACAGGGGCGGTCTCTGCCCTCTGCACCGGCTGGATCATTCGCCGCCGCGGACTCTCCCGCGCAGCTTCTAGTAACGGCTCCAGATCTACCCCGCAATACGTCACAACAGGGGTAGTAGGGGAGGTAAGGGCCAGCGGCATATGATGAAAAGTCGGTTTACAGTGAGCGGACCACTATCGTGCCACGATGTCCTGCGCGCAGCGGAAGCCCGTATGGTTCGTAGGGGATAGCCCCTCGGAGTAGCTCCTAGCAGCAGGTCTAAAGCGGAGACAATAGGTGTAGTGGCACAGATAGGAGCCGCCTTTGGTCCCATAGAGGTAGCCTAGGGGGTGAAAGGGCTGATACCCTGCAGGTAATGGCTGTCCCGCATAGATGGCGCCATGCACGGTGAAGTCAATAGGGGCGTCAGGACCTGTGGGCGCGACATTGACCTCGGTGGTGCTCATGCTCTTATAGGCATCGGGGCGATAGAAGTCAGCGACATGTTCCCATACATTCCCTGCCATATCATAGAGACCGTAGGC
This sequence comes from uncultured Verrucomicrobiales bacterium, assembly GCA_964455925.1. GTDB lineage: Bacteria > Verrucomicrobiota > Verrucomicrobiia > Verrucomicrobiales > Akkermansiaceae > WTJZ01. The sequence continues at coordinate 2,243 of CAYWAG010000135.1, forward strand.
GTTTGGGGGGTAAGACTGCACCGGCGCGGTGCTGGCGTAGCCGTCTAGCGCGGAGTCGTGGGTAGGGAACGTGCCCTGATAGGTGTTCCCCATCAGCTGGTTATCCGGCATGGCGTCCTCGCCCCAGGTGTAGAGCTGGCGGTCACTGCCACCGCGGGCAGCCGCCTCCCACTCGGCCTCGGTGGGCAGGCGCTTACCCGCCCACTGGGCGTATGCCCGGGCGTCCTCATTCGTCACACAGACCACGGGGTGGTCCATCTTCTCCGCGATATCAGAGCCAGGCCCCAGGGGGTGACGCCAGCTTGCTCCTGGGGTGAACACCCACCATTGGTAAACAGAGTCCTCGTTCCAGAGCTCGGGCTGCTTCTCCGGAGGTGTGAATAGAGACGCCCCAGGGACGAGCTGGTCGGCGGGCGCCTGTGGGAAGTCTGCCCTCGTTAGCCCCTTTTCTGCCTGCGTCTGGTACCCGGTGGCATCGACAAATGCCAGGAACTGGGCATTTGTGACCTCCGTGGCATCTAGGAGGAAGGCCGGGACGGAGACCTGGTGCTCTGGTGCCTCCTCTGGGTAGCGGGAGCGGGTGCCGAGCTCGCGCTCATTCCCCCTAGTATAGGTCGTGGCGGGGATGTAAACCATTCCGTCAGGCACGGAGACCCCAGCAGGCGTAGCGGGGAGGCGTGAGGGAGATGGGGCGGGCTGGTCGTCTGACGGGCTGTCACAGCCCACGAGGGCGAGGCTCAGGCACAGGGCGGTGACCGTCGCATGGCTGGCACGGGAGAGAACGGAGGGAGGAGTCATTATGCTCCCTGTATACGAGTACGGGCATGCCCTGACGATCAATAAAATCGTGATTTCTCGCGCATGTGTTTTTTCGCAGAGGTTCAGCATTGCCAACCCTGGGATTATGGCACATGCATGGGGTATGAATTTTCTCTACTTTCTCTGCGTCAGCCTAGCGCGTCTCACTGGTAAGATCGTCTTCTCTCTTAAGGTCGAGGGGCGCGAGCACATGGTTCAGGCTGGCGAAGGTGGCACCATCATCGCCGCAAACCACCAGAGCTTCCTAGACCCTCCATTCATCGCGGCTGCCTATAAGGGGGAGATCCACTTCCTCGCGCGGGACACCCTCTTTACCGGCTTGTTCGGTAAGCTCATCGCATCGGTAAACGCTGTGCCTATTAACCAAAGCGGCGCCGACCTCGCCTCGCTCAAGACCATTATTAAGGAGGTCAAAAAAGGGAACCGCGTGCTCGTCTTCCCCGAGGGCACCCGCTCCCCAGACGGAGAGCTTCAATCCGCTGCCGCCGGCATCGGGATGATCGTGGCGAAGAGTAAGGCGATCGTACAGCCAATCTACATCGACGGTGCATACGACGCCTGGTCTCGCCACCAAAAGCGCCCCAGCCGCGCTCCCATCACCATCACCTTCGGCGAGCGCCTAGACTTCTCCGACATCGACCGCATAAAGTCTAAGGAGCAATACCAAGAGATCGCGGACACCATCATGGATCGCATCTCCGCCCTTAAGCTCCAGAAGGAACAATAATCTGGTTCTTCTCGGATTTGTGTGGGGAGGTAACTACTCATCAGGGGAAAAGAGATTCAGTGCCGAATAGGAATACCACAATAGACTTTGTAGGAGAGAGCCTTATGCTACGGGGTAATTCGTTAAACTCCGCAACACGGTCTCCCCTATCCTATCGGGGAGACCTGTCCGTGAAGTTTTTTTGTGATAATGCTCTCCTACCTGAACAGTTACGCGGAGAGTTAGAAAGTAGATGAGGAGCGTAATTGTCCAATAGGGGCTGTGAAGAGTGGTAGGATTGCGATAAAGTATGATGATTTACGCAAAAGAAACCTAAAACCTAAAACCCTCTGCGATAATCAGTAATCAGCATCACTATAAAGCGTCCATTCCTTCCGCAAACTTCCGAGTAGAGCCAATAATCAAAAAAAAGCCACAGGGGAGAGTGTCTCCCTGTGGCTGAATTGTTGCGTTGGTCGCGTAGACAGGCTGCGCTTAGTAGACGTCGCGGGCGTAGCGCTTGTCTTTCTTGAGCTGCTTGATGTAGGCTGCGGCCTCTTCCTCACTGAGGTTACCGTGGACTTCGGCGATCTTATGGAGCGCGGCATCGACATCTTTAGCCATGCGGGAGGCATCACCACAGATGAAGAAGTATCCGCCTTCTTGGAACCATTTCCAAATCTCAGCTCCTTCCTCGATCATGCGGTCTTGCACGTAGATCTTCTCCTTCTGGTCACGGGAGAAGGCGGTGGTGAGCTTTGTGAGCACGCCGTTCTTCTGCATTTCCGTGAGTTGGTCCTGGTAGAGGAAGTCTGTCTCTGCGTGCGGGTTACCGAAGAAGAGCCAGTTTGGTCCGGATGCCTGAGTGGCCTCGCGCTCCTCTAGGAAGGCGCGGAACGGGGCGATCCCGGTGCCTGGGCCACACATGATGACGGGCTTAGAGAGATCCTCTGGGAGACGGAATGCCTTGTTCGAGTGAACGAACACGCCTGGCTGCTGGCCGTCCATGCGGTCTGCCATGAAGGTGGAGCACACACCACCACGTTGGCGACCGTGTGAGTCATGACGCACGATGGCGACAGTAAGGTGTACCTCTCCTGGGTGTGCCTTAGGGCTGGAGGAGATGGAGTAGAGTCTAGGCTGGAGCTTCTTCAGCACTCCGACGAACTCCTCGGCATCGGAGAAGTCTGCAGGGTGATCTACGACGAGGTCGATGAGCTCACGCCCCCAGATGAAGTCGCTATAGGCGTCCTTATCATCCGCCTCTACGAGGGAGCGCAGGAATGGGGAGCCACTCTTAGCCTGCCAGGCAGTGATGAGCTTCTTGTTGAGTGAGCGGATGTCGTATTGGTAGATCAGCGCGTCGCGGAGCGGGGCGGTCTTCTTATCGGGGGTAGGAACCTCGGCAGTAGGCTTAAACCCTAGCGCGGTGATGAT
>CAYWAG010000136.1:0-5201 GCA_964455925.1 uncultured Verrucomicrobiales bacterium
ACCCCAAGCTTAGCCATTCCACGATCCTTTAGACCTTCCTTTAGATAATACATCCCACCACCATGGACCGTGCCGTCCTTATCGATCTTACGGTATTTTACCCCCAGGGTACACTCCGCAAACTTAGTAGCCATCCCCAGGAACCCCGCCAGAAAGAGCCAAAACGCTACCCCTGGACCACCCAGGGCGATCCCGATCGCCACTCCCGCAATGTTACCAAGCCCCACCGTGCCAGAGACAGCCGTAGCCAGTGCCTGAAAGTGCGTGATCTGCCCCGGAGCATCAGGGTTCGTATATTTCCCCTTTACCGTATTAATCGCCGTCTTAATCCCAGAGATGTTGATAAACTTAAAGACCAGCGTGGTCACGACCCCACCCAGCGCTAGCCACAGCACGATCCATTGAACCCCATACGGCTCACCACCCACATCAACATTAATCTTAGAGAAGATCGCATTCACAAACCAGCCTGTCGCAGCGCCAAACCCCTCATCAATCAGTTGGTCAGCAGACTTAGCCTCGTCTTGGGCTACAGAGGTCAGGGCGGTCAGCAGAAAGACTGCAATGGTGGTGAGAAGAGATTTCATGAGATGTATAGAGCGATAGTTACCAACTCTCTTAGCCTCAGCTGGAGCTAAGATCAACCCCCGAACCACAAAATAACACTCTCTGTGCCTCCATGCCTTTGCCTAGGGGCTATCCTTCGTATTGTGGTTCAAAAATCGAGCCTGTATTCACGAGCGAGACACCCGTGCCTCTACCTTTATCACCGTAATGTGAGATGTTATTACACCTAGGCGTAGGCATTGACAGTCCATAGGGGGAGTGTATAAGTAATCTGTAATGATGCGCTTATTCTTCTCCTTCCTGCTAGCCCTGTTCTGTAGCTCGATCGTATGGGGTGAGGAGCAGAGTTATACGGGGAAGGTCCTGGTGATCGAGGTGGGTGAGAAGTCACTGGTGAATAAGCAGTCCTTTAAGTTCTGGCAGCGCACGCTCGCGCGTGCCAGTGAGGAGCAGGCACGAGCGGTGATCTTTCAGCTCGATACCCCTGGTGGACTAGCGATTGATACGAAGGATCTCATGGTGCAGGAGCTGCGTGATTTAGAGGTACCTTCCTATGCCTTTGTGGATGATGAGGCCATCAGTGCCGGGGCGATGATCTCCATCGCCTGTGACTCCATCTGGATGACGCCGGGCAGCACAATAGGGGCTGCGGCTATTGTGAACGGGACAGGCGCGGAGATAGAGAAGGTGATGCGTGGTAAGCTGGAGTCGTTCTTTGATGCCAACATTCGCGCTGTCACGCAGGAGAACGGGCACCCCACAGAGATCGCCCAAATGATGATGTTTATCGATGACGAGAAGACACGGCGTTACGGACCGGTCAAGCTGGAGAAGGGCAAGCTCCTGACCCTGACAGCGGAGGAGGCGGTGCAACTCCATAAGGGACAGCCCGTGCTGGCAGATGGGATCGTGAAGGATCTTGACGCCCTGGTAGCACAGCTAGGGTTCGCGCCAGGCGATGTGGTGGTGGCACAGCAGACCGGGTTTGAGAGACTGGCATGGCATATTTCCGCGTGGTCCAGCGTCCTGATTCTTATCGGGATCGGTGGACTGTACTTTGAGATGAAGTCCCCGGGGTTTGGCTTAGGTGCTGGGGTCGCCGCTGTTGCCTTTGGCGTCTTCTTCTTTGGGAACTTTGTGGCGGGGAACCTCGCGGGCTATGAGGTCATAGGGCTCTTCCTGCTGGGCTTAGTCCTCATTATTGTGGAGCTGACCCTCTTCCCTAGCCTGATCTTAGGGCTTATTGGGACCGTGCTTATGATCGCCTCCTTACTCCTCGCCATGGTCGATAAGTTCGACTTTGAGCGCATCGGGAGTGCCGACTTCTTTACAGGCGAGAAGTTCTCGTGGGTCGAGGTCTTTACAGGGCCGATGGTCGCCCTTGCTATCGGGTTGATCGGGGGGCTGTTTCTGATCTTCCTGATGATGCGCTTACTCCCTGCCATGCCTGTGCCTGGTATTATCCTGCAGCGCGCGATCGGCGGCGGGCGGGGTGCTAGTAGTAGCCCTGCCGATGCCTCCTCGTCAGCCTCTGATCAGCTCGTAGGAAAGACCGGCACCGCCCTCATGGATCTCCGTCCAGCGGGTAAGGCAGACCTCGATGGGCAGAGAGTGGATGTCATCACCAAAGGCGAGTTCCTCCCCAAAGGCACCGCCGTAAAAGTCATCATCCAAGAACAAATGCGCATCGTCGTGGAGAGAGCCTCCTAATCCCTGCTCCTGTCTGCTAAAAATCCCCCTTGACCACCTCCGTCTGCAAGTGTAGCTCTGTTGGTAGTATGGAAAATGTTGTTATCATCGGAACAGGGCCTGCAGGATACACCGCTGCAATCTATGCCGCGCGTGCGGACCTAAAGCCTCTCATTCTTACCGGAGCACAGCCTGGTGGCCAGCTCACTACTACTACAGATGTCGAGAACTTTCCCGGCTTCCCTGATGGCGTAATGGGGCCTGACCTCATGTTTAAGATGCAAGAGCAAGCCACGAAGTTTGGTGCTCGTATGGACTTTCAAACCGTCGAGAAGATCGAGAAGCAGGATGACGGTAGCTTTAAGCTCCTCTGCGCGGGTGACACGGTGATCGACTCTAAGACCGTGATCGTCGCCTCTGGTGCCTCTGCGCGTTACCTCGGTCTCCCTGGTGAGCTAGAGCTAACCCAGTCTGGGGCGGGCCTTACCGCCTGTGCGACCTGTGACGGTGCATTCTACCGTGACGTGCCTGTTTGTGTCGTCGGGGGCGGCGACTCCGCATGTGAGGAAGCCACCTTCCTTACGAAGTTTGCGAGCAAGGTCTACCTGATCCACCGCCGTGACGAGCTACGTGCCTCTAAGGTCATGGCTAAGCGGGCTATCGAGCACGAAAAGGTCGAGATGGTGTGGAATGCTGGGATCACCGAGTATCTCCTAAACGATGACGGTAAGATCCGTGGCGTTAAGCTGGAGAGCACTGTGGACGGATCCGAGAGCGAGCTGGAGGTGAATGCAGTCTTTATGGCGATCGGTCACACCCCGAACACAGGATTCCTGAACGATCTGGTCGACCTCGATGACTCTGGATACGCCCTCCAAATCCCAGGCTCCACCTCTACTAAGACCCCTGGCATCTATGCCGCTGGTGACGTTGCCGATACGGTTTACCGCCAGGCGATCACTGCTGCTGGCCAAGGCTGTGCCGCGGCGCTGGAGGCAGAGAAATACATCGCAGACCTAGAGGACTCATCCCCTCTGCACGGGTAACTATTCAGGTAGAGTAAAAGAGATCCAGCCCAGAATAGGAATACCACGTAACTATTCAGGTGGGGGTAGCAGGATATTTAAACCGCGAAAGGCGCTAAATTCCGCTAAAAAAGAGAGGAACTCAAACCTGCATGGGAGTGCATCATCGTATTACGTGCCACACGAGCATATTCGAGTGAACCAGAATAGTCACAGAGCAAGAATTCACAGAATTGACGCCCCCTCACCCTGTTGCTCCTGCGCCTTCCGTAAAGCAAACTACAAGAAACCTCGCTTTGATCATGCAACCAGATCAGTTCTTTTTAGCGCAATTTAGCGTCTTTCGCGGTTAACAACTCCTGCAGCCCCTCCTGAATAGTTACAGTTTCGCTAGCGTCATGGTAGCGAGGCTGAGGATAAAGAAGAACCCACACAGGTCAGTACAGGTTGTTAAGATCGGGCTAGATGCTAGGGCGGGGTCGATCTTAAGGCGCTTCAGGATCAGGGGTAGCCCTCCCCCGATGATGACAGAGACGACCGTGTTCAGGAAGAGGGAGACGCCAATGACGGCACCAAAGATCCAGCTCTGTGCCCAGATGCCAGAGATCAGCCCCAGCAGGCACCCCAGTAACAGGCCACTGGGCATTCCCACTAGGATCTCCTTACGCACCACCTGCCATACGTCGCGAGGCGTAACGATCCCTAGGGTGAGCTCGCGAATACTGACGGCTATCGCTTGGCTCCCAGAGCATCCACACATGTTAGAGACCACCGGGAGAAAGACAGCTAGCAGGATCACCTCGGTAAGGGTCTCCTGGAAGAGGGAGATCACTCCCGCGCCGATCATGTTGAGCCCGATGTTAGGGGCGAGCCATGACAGGCGCTTCAGCCCCCTGCTCAGGAGGGGCATAGAGCGTAGCTCCTCCCCTCCGACGACGCCCTTGGACTTAAGGAACTGATCTGCCTCCCGCTCTGTGACGGCATCCAGGATGGCATCGCGCCCCACGACACCGAGAAAGCGCTGCTGCGCATCCACCACGGGAAAGCTCAGGTAATGCTTATCCTCGATCACGTCGTCGAGCACCTCCAGAGGCGTAGTGTCGAGCACGGTGTAGGGGGAGTGGATCTTAATCTCACTCAGGAGGGTGCTCTCCTCCGCTAGGAGTAGGGAGCGGCTGTTGATCACGCCGGTCAGGGCGCCTTGCGCATCAATGGTGTAGAAGTATTGGAAGTCCTCATCATTATACACCTCCTTCTTCTGTCGGATCTCATCTAGGAAGGTGCGCACCGTGGTCGTCTCCTCATAGGACAGTGCATACCAGCGCATCAGTGCCCCGGCAGATCCGGTGGGATAGGTGAGCCGTTGCTCCAGGATACGGGCTTTCTCGTTATCCTCGATCTCCTGGAGAATCCCCTGCGAGTCTTCCTGCCCCAGCTCCCCCATCAGTTGACGACTGAGCGGGGCTGGCACCGCCTCCATGAGGTCCGCCTGCAGGTCGGTCGGCAGTGCCCGTAGGATCTCTACGGCCTGTGCTGGTGCCACTGCCTCTAGTAAGTCCGCGCATTGCTCCTCAGACAGGATATGCATGAGCTGCACATAGTCCTGGGCGCTCAGCTGTCCGATCAACCGCCGCTGCCCATCCGCCCCCAGAGAATCCAGAAGAGGCTGGTGCTGAGAGGGTGCGGCAGAGAGGAGGGCGGTAAGGTCTGATGGACGATCGGGCATGGCAGAAGGTGCGTCTTATAGGCTATGCTTTTCTAAACACCCCCATAGTATGAGGCACGAACATTTTAGGAATAATACGCTCACGCTACACGACATTTTTTTATATCGTATTTTTTCTATCCGCAGATTGCGCAGATTAACGCAGATTTCCATTTAATTTTTTGGAAATTCATTGATTTTCGCCTGCAATAGGA